>JAKAEH010000007.1 GCA_021825955.1 bacterium
ACAAGTAGAAATACTTAAGAGCTTAATTGAGGAGTACATTGAAACAGCAGAACCGGTCGGCAGTGAAACGCTTGAAAAAAAGCATAATCTTTCGGCAAGCCCCGCGACCATTCGAAACGAAATGGTTAGACTAACGGAGCTTGGATACTTAAAGAAACCGCATGTTTCGGCAGGAAGAATTCCTACCCCAACAGGCATGAAGTTTTATGTAAAACAGCTCATGCGGGAAAAGGAGCTTTCAACTGCGGAAGAAGTCTCGCTAAAGGAAAAAGTGTGGGATTTAAGAGAAAAAGAAAGAGAGTTTCTTAAAGAGTTAACAAGAACACTCGCTGACAGGACAAAAGCTTTGGCAGTAACAACTACCAACGAAGGAGATATTTTTTGCGCAGGATATGCAAATATTCTGGACATGCCCGAGTTTTTCGACATTGATTTAACAAAAAATCTTTTGTCGGCGGTAGATGAGGCGGAATTTTTCCACACTCTTCTTTCGGGACAGGCAGATGATAACGATATCCATATCCTTTTGGGAGAAGAATTAGGGCCAAGGCTTAACGGGCCTTACGGATTTGTTTATACAAAATACCATACGCCCATGAATTTATCGGGCGAAGTCGGAGTTTTAGGACCAAGTAGACTTAATTACACAAGTATTGTTCCGACTGTAAGATATTTCGGAGACTTAATAAGTGAGGTTGCAAAGGGCTGGTAGTCCAACAATTTACAATTGACAATTTTCAATTTACAAATACGATAAGATAATGAAGAAGGATAAGAATAAAAAACATGAGGAGATTAAAGAAGAAAATAATGAGCTTGAGAACCTTGAAAATCAATTAAAAAGAGCACTTGCAGATTATCAAAATCTGGAAAAAAGAATAGCGGAGGAAAAGGCAAGCTGGATAAAGCTCGCAAATAAAACTCTTCTATTAAAACTTTTGCCGGGTCTTGATAGTCTCTTGCTCGCACAGAAACACACAGAAGATGAGGGAATAAAGTTGTCTGTAAAACACTTTCTTGATATTTTAGAAGGAGAAGGCGTTTTAAGGATAGAAACTTTAGATAAAGATTTTGACCCGAATCTAATGGAAGCTGTATCTACGGCGAGCGGGCAAGAGGGAAAAGTAGTAGAAGAGGTCCGAAGCGGATATACTCTTAACGGACAGATTCTAAGACCGGCACAGGTGGTGGTTGGTAAAGCCAACAATTGACCATTTACTATTGACGATTTATTATTTTATTTAGTCGCAAATAGTAAGTAGTAAATTAAAATTAGTAAATAGTCATTAGTATTTAGTAAATATTTAAACTTATGGCAAAAATAATTGGAATTGATTTAGGAACAACAAACAGCGCAGTTGCGGTTATGGAGGGCGGAAGCCCGAAGGTAATCCATTCTGCGGAAGGAAGAAACGTAATCCCGTCGGTTGTAGACCCAATTAGTCATGTTGTGGGAGATGTAGCTAAAAGACAGCTTGTCTTAAAGCCCAAAACAACCATCTTCTCGATAAAAAGACTAATGGGTAGAAAATATACCGACGAGAGTGTTCAGTTTGATGCAAAGTGGCTTCCTTATACTATTAAGTCGGGCCGCGACGGAATGGCGGACGTTGAAGTTGAAGGAAGAACATTTACTCCTCAGGAAATTTCGGCCATGATTCTGCAGAAAATAAAAGCGGATGCAGAAGCCTACCTTGGTGGAAAAGTAACGCAGGCTGTAATTACAGTCCCCGCATATTTTGACGATTCACAGCGCCAGGCTACAAAACAAGCCGGAGAAATTGCAGGCTTGGAGGTTCTTCGCATAATAAACGAGCCTACGGCAGCAGCTCTTGCTTACGGACTTGATAAGAAAAACGCACATACGATAGCGGTTTATGATTTGGGCGGAGGTACTTTTGATATTTCCATTCTGGAATTAGGAGACGGAGTTTACGAAGTAAAATCAACAAACGGAGACACTCATTTGGGCGGAGACGATTTTGACAAGGCAATTATTGACTATCTTGCGGAAGAATTTAAAAAGGAAAACGGCGTTGACCTGACAAAAGATCCTCAGGCGCTGCAAAGACTAAGGGAAAGCGCTGAAAAAGCAAAAATTGAATTATCTTCTTCGCAGGAAGCACAAATCAACCAGCCATTTATTACTCAGGGAAAAGACGGGCCTTTACACTTAACAATGACTCTAACACGCGCAAAATTGGAGCAGATTGTTGATTCTCTTATCCAGAAAACATTAAAGCCGGTTGAACTGGCTCTTAAAGACGCAAAAATAAAGGTCGGCGACATTGACGAGGTTGTTTTGGTCGGAGGAATGACCAGAATGCCTAAAGTAATTGAGGCTGTAACCAAATTCTTCGGAAAAGAACCTAACAAAAGCGTAAATCCCGACGAAGTAGTAGCGGTCGGAGCGGCTGTTCAGGGAGGAGTTTTGGGAGGAGAAGTAAAAGACGTTCTGCTTTTGGACGTAACGCCTCTAACTTTGGGAATAGAAACGCTTGGATCGGTTTCGACGCCTCTTATAGAGCGAAATACAACAATTCCAACCAGCAAATCTCAGGTTTTTTCAACGGCTGCCGACAACCAAACTCAGGTTGAGATAAACGTATTACAGGGAGAACGCCCTATGGCTGCGGATAACAAATCTTTGGGAAGATTTATTCTTGACGGAATTCCTCCGGCACCCCGAGGCGTTCCTCAGGTTGAGGTTGCATTTGATATAGATGCATCGGGAATTCTATCTGTTAAAGCAACAGATAAGGCAACCGGTAAAGAACAAAGCATTAAGATAACAGGCTCAACTGGCCTTACCAAAGAAGAAGTTGAAAAAATGACAAAAGAAGCAGAAGAACACGCGAGCGAAGACGCAGAGAAAAAAGGCAAAGTTGAAGCAAGAAATCAGGCAGATTCGTTAATTTTTACAGCGGAAAAATCCCTGAAAGACGGCGGGGATAAAGTTGCGGAGGATGTTAAGAAAGATATCGAGGAAAAAATTTCAGGACTTCGTTCTATCCTAGATTCAGGAACAAAAGAAGAACTGGAAACAAAAACAAAAGAATTATCAGACGCTTTAACCAAAGTCGGAGAAGCAATGTACAAACAGGAACAAACTCAGGGACAGCCTCAGGCAGAAGAAGCTAAGACAGATTCTACAGAAGAACCGGCTTCGGATGGAGAGAAAAAAGAAGAAGAGCCCGTTGAGGGAGAAGTGGTTAATTAAGAATGGCGCTTAGGTCGCTTGCAAAGTTTTTTCCGGTACGTGCGCGTACTATCCAGATTTCAAAAGTACGCTAATCCGTTCCTCAAAAATTTGTAAGCTCCCCGCGCAAATGATTAGAATAGAAGGCGCATAAAAGCGCCTTTTGTAGTAAAATAGGAACCTTATTATGTGTGGGATATTCGGAACGGACTGAAAGGAGTTCGCCTGCGAAGTAAAACGAAGACAGGCGAGGATGTTTAAACAAACTATGTGTGGAATTTTCGGATTTGTAACAAATAAACAACATCAGGCAACAGAAATTTTGGAAGGATTAAAAACTCTTGAATATAGAGGTTATGATTCCTGGGGAGTTGCCGTTAAGTCCGGAGAAAGCATTAACTTCCAGAAAAACATAGGTAAAATAGGGGACGCAAAAATAAATTTAGGGGAAACGAAAATCGGAATAGGTCATACAAGATGGGCAACGCACGGAGGCGTAACAGTTAAAAATGCGCATCCTCATTTAGACTGCAAGAAACAAATTGCTTTAATTCATAACGGCATAATTGAAAATTACCAGAGCCTAAAAGAAGACCTTATTAAAAAAGGCCATAAGTTTATCTCCGAAACAGACACTGAAGTTGCTGTTCATTTAATTGAAGAATTTAATAAGACAAAGGATTTTTCTAACTCGGTTCGCCTTGCATTTAATAAATTTGAAGGCATGAATGCAATAGTTGTAATGAGTGCTGTTTCCTCGGAGATTGTTGCGGCAAAATCAGGTTCTCCTCTTATAATAGGAAAAGCTAAAGACGGTTTTTATCTTTCTTCAGATCTATCGGCAATGAACTCCTCGAGTGAATTTTTATTTCTAAAAGATAATGAAATGGTAATTTTAGGCAAAACCCTCAAGCTTTTATCGGTAAAATCAGGTAAAACTCTTTCTCCTGTTTTTGAAAAAATTCCCTGGAAAGTATCCCTCGAGAGCAAAGGCAGCTTTGAGCATTTTATGTTAAAAGAAATTTTTGAAGAGCCCAAAGTAATAAGAAATATCGAAAAAAATTATCCGGACAATGTTTCTAAATTATCAAAATTAATAGAAGGCGCTTACGGAACATTTTTAATAGGTTCCGGCACGGCGTATTTTGCCTGCCTTGCCGGCTCGTACCTTTTTTCCAAAATCGCCAAAAAGCACGTAAACACTCTTCCTGCATCGGAATTTAATTATCTTGAAGATTTTCTTACAAAGAAAAGTCTTATTATTGCGCTTTCCCAGTCGGGCGAAACAATAGATGTGGTTGAACCTTTGCAAAGAGCAAAAGAGAAAGGAAGCAAAATCGCCGCTCTTACAAATGTAATCGGCTCAACAATCTACAGAATGGCGGATAAAAAATTTCTGCTTTTGGCAGGACCGGAAAAAGCAGTTGCATCAACAAAAGCTTATATCGCCAAGCTTTCAATTCTTCTTATGGTTTCATACGCTCTTAAAAAGAATTTGACAAAAGCGCAGAAAATTCTTGAAAAGACAGCCTTAGAAATTGAAAAAATTCTTTCAAAAGACAGCCTTGCAAGATTAAAAAGATTTTCGGAAAAACTTTCAAAACACGAAAATATTTACATTTTAGGAAGAGGTTTATCTTATGCATCAAGTTTGGAGGCAGCGCTTAAAATTAAAGAAGTAAGCTATATTCATGCTGAGGGTTTAGCCGGAGGAGAATTGAAACACGGCCCGATAGCCTTAATTTCCAAAGGCACGCCCTGCATTGTTTTTGCGCCAAACGATGAAACATATTCCGCGATAATTTCCAATGCGGCGGAGATAAAAGCAAGAGGCGGATATATAATAGGTATCTCGTTTGAGGAAAATTCGGTTTTTGACGAATTTATAAAAATTGAAGATAATTTAGAAGGAAGTTATATAGCCCAAATCGTACCGGTCCAGATACTTGCGTATTATCTTGCCCTTAAAAAAGGCTATGATCCGGATAAGCCGCGAAATTTAGCAAAAAGTGTTACAGTAAAATAAATATGGCAAAAGATTATTATTCAGTTTTAGGAGTTTCAAAATCGGCAACGGCAGAGGAGATTAAAAAAGCTTACAGAAAGCTTGCCCTGCAGTATCATCCCGACAGAAATAAAGGAAACAAAGAGGCAGAGAGTAAATTTAAGGAAGTGACAAAAGCCTACGAAGTGCTGTCGGATTCGGGTAAAAGACAAACTTATGATCAGTTTGGAGAAGCGGCGTTTGAGCAGGGTGGACCTGGAGCGGGCGGGCCGTTCGGACAGGGCGGTTTTGGAGGTTTTAATCAGCAGGGGCCGTTTACCTATACTTATTCTTCAAACGGTGGAAATTTTGACTTTGGAGGTTTTTCAGACCCTTTTGAAATTTTTGAGCAGTTTTTCGGAGGAGCAAATCCTTTTTCAAGAGCACAGAGGCGACCTACTTATTCGTTAACCATTTCTTTTATGGAGGCAGTTAACGGAACTACAAAAAGAGTAAACTTAGGAGGAAAAACCCAGACTATTAAAATACCTGCAGGCGTTGACAACGGTTCAACAATACGCTTCGGAGAAGCAAATGTTGTGATGGAGGTTGAGCCTCACAAAAAATTTCAAAGACAGGGATACGACATAATCACCAACGAAGAAATTACATTTCCTCAGGCGGCTTTGGGAGAGGATTTAGAGATTGAAACAATTCAGGGAAATGTAAAAATAAAAATTCCGCCGGGGACTCAGCCGGAGACTCTCATAAGACTAAGAGGCAAGGGAGTAAAAATGTTGCGTGGCTCAGCACACGGCGATCATTATGTAAGAATAAAAATTACGATTCCGAAAAACCTTACAGGCCATCAGAAAGAATTGTTGCGAGAATTTGAAGGAGAAAAGAAAAAATCCGGCTGGTTCTAGATCTTAACTAGTTTGCTTTTGTATTTTTTGACAAAAATTGGCCATTGCGAATGAAGCGGCGAAGGAAGGTTGTCAAAAGTAAACCATTCGACTTTTTCATTTTTTTTAGGCTCCCCGTTTCTGACTTTTTTTCTATCCACCAAAACTTTGTAGTCTATCGCAAGCCAATGAGTTTTCTTTTTTTCTTCGTTTATTCTTATTGCGCTGCGCACTCCTAAAAATTCCGCTTCCAAAACTTCAACGCAGTATTCTTCCTTAATTTCCCGTTTTAAAGCGCTTAAAATAGGCTCGCCGAAATTAACCCCGCCGCCTCCGGGATCCCATTTTCCGTGTTCGTCCCGCGACTTTTTTGTTCTTTTACTCAAAATAAAATTACCTTTTCCGTCGTGACAGAAAAATACGACGCCCACTCCTATGTAGTCAATGCCTTTTTTCATCACAGACATTATATCAGAGGGACTTTAAGCTTATTGATGCTGCTCCCCAAAAATGGTATACTAAGTGCCATTATGCCGGCCATACAAAGAAGTGAATTCGCTCTAGCACTAAATCAGGTCTCAAACGAACGAGGTCTTGATCCTGATATTGTTTTGGAAACTGTTAAAAATGCAATTTTGGCAGCTTATCGAAAAGATCACCCCGAAAGTATCATTGAAGAATTTACCGCAGAGCTTGATTCAAACAGCGGAGAAGCAAAAATTTTTCATAACGGTAAGGATGTGACTCCTCCGGGATTCGGAAGAATAGCAGCACAAACCGCAAAGCAGGTAATTCTTCAGAAAATAAGAGAGAAAGAAAAAGAAGCAATAATTTCGGATTTCAAACTTAAAATTGGAACTATCGTAAACGGAATGGTTCTAAGATTTGCAGGCCCCAACGTTATTGTTGACATCGGCAAGACCGAAGCAATAATGCCTTCCAATGAACAGATTCCTAACGAGAAATATCATCTTAACCAAAGACTCGTTGTTTACGTAGTTGAGATAAAAGAAGGAATTAAAGGAGAAGAGGTTGTTGTTTCCCGCGCTCATAACGGGCTCATAGAAGGACTTTTTAAACGGGAAGTTCCAGAAGTTGCTCAGGGAGCGGTTGAAATTAAGGCGATTGAAAGAGAACCGGGAAACAGAAGCAAAGTCGCGGTTTACTCAAATCAGTCGGGAATTGATCCGGTAGGAAGCTGTGTCGGACAAAAAGGCGTGAGAGTTCAGGCCATAATTCAGGAATTCGGAGGCATAGAAAAAATTGACATAATCCAGTGGCAGGAAAATATAAAAAGCTATATCGCTCAGGCTTTGTCTCCCGCAAAAGAGCTGACAGTTGAACTAGACGAGAAAGAAAAATTAGCAAAAGTAAAAGTTGCTCCCGAAGAGTTGTCACTTGCCATAGGAAAAGAAGGACAAAATGTAAGACTTGCCTCAAAACTTACTGGATACAGAATAGAAATTGAAGGCGACGAAAAACTTGCCAAGGTGCCGGCAGAGGAGCCCAAAAAACAGGAAGAAAAAGAAGAGAAAACAGCAGAGGTTGCTAAAGAAGTAGCAGAGGCAGCAGAAGACATAATAAATCAGGAGCCGGCAACAGAAATAGGCAAAGAAGAAGAGCAGGTTGTTGCGGCAGTGGAAGCGGAAAAGAAAGAAGTTCAGACTGAAGAGCCGGCTGGGGATGAAGAAAAAAAAGAAGAAGCAGATAAGACAAGTAGCACTTCTTAAATATGAGTAATATTTTTTTAAAAAATATAAACTTGTCTGAAAATAATTATAAATTATGGTTAATAAATCAACAGAAAATGTTCAGCAGGAATTTTATCCGCCGGTAGTTGCGGTACTGGGCCATGTTGACCACGGAAAAACCTCTCTTTTGGATGCAGTAAGAAAAACAACAATCGCGCAAAGAGAACACGGTGGAATTACCCAGAAGATAGGCGCATCAGAAGTTGAAATAATGCATGACGGGACAAAACGCAGAATTACCTTCATAGATACTCCCGGACATCAGGCATTTTTCCAGATGAGGGGAAGAGGGGTTGCGGCAGCAGACGTAGGACTGTTGGTTGTATCAAGCGTTGACGGAGTTATGCCTCAAACAGTCGAGTCTATAAATCTTCTCAAAGAGTCAAAAATTCCCTACATAGTAGTTTTGACAAAATCTGATGATCCTAAAAAACTTCCCGACAAGGCTATACAGCAACTTTTAAAAGAAGAAGTTCTTTTGGAAAATTATGGAGGAGACGTGCCCTTTATTGAAGTTTCGGCAAAAACCAACACTAATATAACAGAGCTTTTGGATTTAATACTTCTGGTATATGAGATAAAAAGGCATGCAAATTTTTATCCTTTTACAAAGGATGGGGCTTTTATGGGAATAGTAATTGAATCAAAAATGGACCAGAAGTCAGGTCCGCGCGCAACAGTTGTTGTAAAAAACGGCGTGCTAAAACTTCGTGATGAAGTCTATGCAGAAAATGAAAAAGGAAAAGTAAGAAGTATTATTTCCGCAGGAGGTAAGAATCTTCAGGAAGCAAGCGTTGGGGAGGCGGTTGAAGTTTTGGGTTTTGAGAAAGTCCCTTCGGTAGGAAGTGTTGTATCAACTACGCCCAAAGAAACCGAAAAACTTGAATACAAAGAAGAATCCGAAAAGACAGAGCAATCGTTATCTCCGTTTGGAGAAGAAGATCAAAACATGCTTTCCGTTGTTCTTTGCGCGGACACTCAGGGATCTCTGCAGGCGATAACAAATTCACTTCCGGAGAAAGTAAAGTTTGTAGTACAGAAAACAGGAGATATAGAGGTTTCCGATATTTTGTTTGCTAAATCAACCGGATCAATCGTTTTGGGCTTTAACGTTAGACTCAAGCCGGAAGTAGCAAATTTGGCGAGAACGGAAAAGGTTATTACCAAGACCTATACCATAATTTACGAAATGATAGACGAAATAAGTGATTTTATTCAGGGTAAAATTGAAGCGCTGCAGGAGGAAATTCTGGGAATTGCAAAAATTCTGGCAAGTTTTCCGTTTGAGAAAACAAAAGTCTGCGGAATAAAAGTACAGGAAGGAAGGATTGCAAAGGGAGATAAAGTAAGACTTTTAAGGCAGGACGAGGTAATAGGTGAATCTCATGCTTCATCCCTTAGGCAGGGCAAAGAACAGACATCAAAAATCGAAGTCGGACAGGAGGGAGGAGTAATTCTTTCTCCTTTCCTTGACTTTACTATAGGAGATATGCTAATATCCCATAGCTAATTTAGCTTATGGATAATTTAACTTTTAGTAAGATAAAAGAGGCTATAGATAAGTACAATAATATAGCCATCATTACTCCTGTTGACCCTACTGTTGATGAAATGGGAGCAGCTCTTTCTTTGTACCTTAGTCTTAAGGATTCGGGAAAAAGTTTGAGCATTGCAACTCCCAATACACCCCTTGTTGAAGTTTCCTCGCTCGTTGGAATAGACGATGTAAAAACAACACTGGGTTCCGCGACAGGAGATTTGGTAGTTTCTTTTCCCTATAAAGAAGGAGAAATAGATAAGGTTTCTTACACAAAAGACGATAACTTCCTTAATATTGTAGTAAAAGCAGGAGAATTAGGGCTTGGATTTACTGAAAAGGACGTAAGGTTTACAAGAGGAGCTAATGCGCCGGAACTCCTTTTCATTATCGGAGCAGCCAGGATTTCTGATCTAGGCGGCCTTTTTGATCCGGCAGCGTTAAAAGATACGGTTGTTATAAATATTGACAATAAAGCTGAAAATCAGGGATACGGAGACATAGTAATGGTCTCAAATAGATTTTCCTCAATCTCTGAAGCGGTTGCAAATTTAATTCTTTCGTTAAATCTAAGAATAGATCTGGATATCTCTCAGAATTTAATGCTTGGTATTGCTACCGCAACCGACAATTTCGGCGACCCGACGACAAGTTCACTCGCTTTTGAAATGGCCGGAATCTTGATGAGAAATGGCGCACTAAGACCCGCTAACTCAACTCCGCGAAGAAAATTAAGTGTTGGTTTTGAAGAGCGAGAAGAAAAACCTCTTTCTCAGGATCCGATAGTTTCGCCCAAGCCGTTTTCGGAACCGGTTAAAGAAGAGCCAAGAGTTCAAGCTCCGGTTGCAACCAATCCTCCGGAAGATTGGCTTGAGCCAAAAATTTATAAGGGCTCAACAAATTTTTAATATAGACCATTGATTAAGAAAGTAGAAACTGATATAATACACAAGTTAAGTAAATTAAGATAACAAGATTAAGATATGCCACTTAGCACTTCAGTAAAAAAAGACATTATAAAAGAATTTCAAACTGTGCAAGGCGATACGGGTAGCCCCGAAGTTCAGGTTGCGCTTTTAACGCATCGAATTGAAAAACTCACA
>JAKAEH010000008.1 GCA_021825955.1 bacterium
CGCGTACCAAGATATTGTTCCGCTTATGTTTTTATCTGCCTCTATTCCGCTTGAAATAGATTTAACATTTTTAAGCTCTTTTGAGTTTAAATATGCCTCTGCAAGTCTGCTCCTATACGTATTTCCCTTACAAACAAAGTGGATTATCATAAACCAATTATAACAGAGGCTGTAAATTATTTTAATCCGCCGATAACTTTAACTCTATGTAAAAGTGAGTCGTCCTGCAAAACTTTACCGGTTCCTCTAACAACGCTTGTTAAGGGGTCTTCGCTTCGCAAAACCGGAATATGAATTCTTTCAACTATCAGATGGTCAAAACCTGTAAGAAGAGAAGCTCCGCCTGTTAATAAAACCCCGTGTTCAAGAATATCGCTTGTCAATTCCGGCGGTGATTCTTCTAAAACGCCCGCGATTGCATCGATAATCTTTGATAATATCGGGGACAAAGCCTCTCTTACTTCAACTTCCGTAACCCTAAGACTTTTAGGAAGACCTGTTTCTATGTCTCTTCCCCTGACAACAGCCATCCTTTCCTGTCTAGCTTCCGAGTCATGAACCGTAAACCCCGAAGCATTAGCCTCTCCTTCCGATACTTTTTCGTCCAAAGGACGACCGGCCTTTGGCCGGGATTTTTGTTCATAAGCGCTTCCTATTTTTATCTTCAAATCTTCTGCTGTTTTTTCTCCTAAAATTAACCCGTGTCTTAATCTTATATAATGAGTAATTGCGCTATCCATCTCGTCTCCTGCAATTTTTAAAGACTTGCTGACAACTATGCCCCCCAAAGAAATTACCGCAATTTCGGTTGTTCCCCCACCTACATCAACAACCATAACTCCCGTTGGCGAAAAAACCGAAATGTCCTCACCAATGGCCGCAGCCATGGGCTCCTCTATTAAAAACGCTTCCCTTGCTCCCGCAGACAAAGCCGCTTCCCAAACCGCGCGTCTTTCAACCTCGGTAACGGATGAAGGGATTCCGATAACAACTTTTGGCCTTGACCAGGCAACCGGCATAACGTGCCCAATTTCATGGACAGCTTGGATGTAATGAGCAATCATTGCCGCAGTTGCGTCAAAATCTGCAATTACTCCACCATGCAGAGGCCTTACTGTTTCAATTGTTGAGGGAGTTTTTCCAACCATTCTTTTAGCTTCGGTACCGATTGCGATTACTTTTTTAGTTTTTTTGTGCATTGCAACAACCGAAGGCTCCCTTATTACAATCCCTTTATTCCTTACCCAAACTAAAGTATTAGCCGTTCCAAGGTCAATGCCAACATCGTGGGAAAACATCGAGAAAATTTTGTCAAACATAAAATCAGCGTATAGGAAATAGCGTATAGGGTATAGTTAACTAAACGCTAGACGCTAATCTCTAATCACTAATATAACATCTTGCGGTAGTTTTTCCAATATGGTAGCATTAGATTTAACCTTAGAATCTAATGAATCCCGTTAGAAAAATATGTTTAAAAGAAATATTCTTAAAATTAAAGCAAAATCACTTAGGAAGGATTTTCTAACGGGATGAAATATCTCAATGCCTTAAACAAAATCATTGAATACGGCTTTTACGCAATATTTTTCTTTGTCCCCCTTGCCCTTGCCGACAAAACCTCGGAACTTTTTGAATTCAACAAACTGTGGGTTACTTTTATCTTATCCCTTGTAATTTTAACTGCGTGGATTTCCAAAATGCTTATTAAAAGGCAATTTAAAATACAACGGACTCCTCTTGATATTCCAATTATTTTATTTTTGCTTTCCCAAGTAATCTCAACTGTTTTTAGCCTTGACAGGCACGTTTCCTTATGGGGGTACTATTCCCGCTTTAACGGCGGACTTCTTTCTATTATTACTTACATTTTTCTTTACTATGCCTTTGTTTCAAATTTTCAAGAGAATGCAAAAACAATTATTAAAAGACTCATTTTTGTGGCTCTTTCCTCAGCTATCGTAGTTTCCTTATGGGGACTTCCTTCGCATTTTGGATATGATCCGACGTGTTTTCTTTTTAGAGGAAGTCTTGACGTAGCATGTTGGACATCGGATTTTCAGCCTATGATTCGTATCTTTTCAACTCTAGGACAGCCGGATTGGCTGTCTGCCTATCTTTCAATTTTGTTACCAATTTCAATGGCCTTGTTTATAAAATCAACGTTTTTTAAAGGCGCTAACAATAAAAAGCCCCAATTTTCAAAAAAACTTGCTGTTTTTGCTGTCTTTTCTTTTTTAATATTTCTTCTTTTTTATGTAGATATTGCCTATACAAGAGCTAAGTCAGGATTTTTGGCAACTTGGTTTTCAATAGCCTTTTTCGCGGTAAGTTATGCTTTTCTTGAATTAAGAAATCGTAATAACAAAATCAAAAATCTTTCTTTGGATTTCAAACTGCTTCTCTTAACCTTAGTCTCTATTATTACTGTTACTTTTTTTATAGGCACTTCTTTTGTCAGAATTGACAGCAAGTTCACTTTTAACGGCTTGAAAAATCAATTTATAAAACCCCCTGCCGTAACCAAGACCGTTGCAAAACCTGTAGCCACAAAACCACCGGCCCCATTAGCTTCCGGAGAATTAGGCGGCACGGATTCGGGAACAATTAGACTTTTGGTTTGGGAAGGCGCAATAAAGGCGTGGATTCATAATCCAATCTTTGGCACCGGAGTTGAAACTTTCGCTTTTGCATACTATAAATATAGACCCGAAGCACACAATCTTACTTCCGAATGGCGCTATCTCTATAACAAAGCTCACAACGAATATTTAAATTATCTTGCCACAACCGGTGCTTTCGGATTATTAACTTATCTTTCAATGATTGGTCTTTTCCTATTCCTAAGCTTAAAATACCTTTGGAAAAATAAAGGCGGAGATACCAATAACAGAAAAATTTTAGTGCTTGCTCTTGTTTCAGGATACATAAGCATTCTTATTAGTAATTTCTTCGGATTTTCGGTTGTAATAGTCAATCTTTTTATGTTTTTAATTCCGGCTTTAGTATTTATTTTGGCAAATTTAATTAATTATGATAAAAATTTAAGCTTTTCATTTGCTTCTAAAAAAATTGAGAATAAAAAAACAGAAGACCAAGAATTTACGGTTACAAAACCTATTTGGGTAATTATCGCAATTATAGCTGTTATAAACGGATACCTTATATTTACGCTTATTAATTTCTGGAATGCCGATAAAGACTACGCCTTAGGATATAATTATGATAGAGTTAACCAATATCAAACCGCATATCCCCTACTTCACAAAGCCGTAACCGAAAGACCGGATGAACCGGTATTTAAAGACGAGTTGGCTATTAACGATGCTGTCTTAGCAATTTCAATTTTGGAACAGAAATTTACAGACCCCACGCAGCAAAAACAAGCTACGGAACTTGCGCAAAAACTTGCCCAAGAAGCTGTAACAACAAGCGACAAAATTACTTCGGAGAATCCAAACAACGTGGTTTTCTGGAAAACAAGAGTTAGGATTTTTTATACATTGGCTCAAGCTGATGAGCGTTATCTTGCATCAGCTCTAACCGCTATCAAAAAAACAGCCGAACTGGCACCAACCGATGCGGATATTTCCTATAACTTGGGGATATTATATGGTCAAAATGGAGACGCAAAAAACGCAGTGGCAACTTTAAAAAACACAATAAAATTAAAACAAGATTTTTCAAATGCCTATTATGCGCTTGGCATTTTCTATCACCAGCTGGCCATAAATAATAAAGGCGTTGTCGTAAATGAGGACTACCAGCAAAAAGCAATTGACACAATGAACTTCATGCTTAAAAATGTCGCTCCCGGAGATTCAAGAGCAATAGACGCATTAAAAGCCTGGAAGAAATAAGATGTTAGAAATAGTTAAAGCCCCCAACCCTATCCTTTCACAAAAGGCAAAACAAATTGTCAAGGTTGATAAAGCTGTTACAAAACTCATTGCAGAAATGATAAAATCTATGGAGTCTGTGTCCGACCCAATAGGAGTTGGATTGGCCGCTCCCCAAGTTGGAAAATCGCTTCGGCTTTTTATTGCAAAACCAAGTCAAAAATCAAAAATCTTGGTTTTTATTAACCCAAAGATTGTAAAAAAAGAAAAAAAGTTGAACGAAGCCGAGTCAGACTCGGCGAAAGAGAAACCCGCCTCTGGAGGGTTGAGCAAAGCGACCCGCCTGCCAAAGCCTGGCACTGGCGGGCAGGAATCCGCCTCTGGCGGAAAAGAGCACAAAAAATTAGAAGGTTGCCTTTCCCTTTTAAACATTTGGGGTTCGGTTGAACGCTTTGATAGTGTCTGGATTTCATACCAAGACGAGACCGGAAAAAAACACAATCGAAGATTCGACGGATTTCTGGCAACAATTCTTCAGCACGAAATTGACCATCTTGATGGAATTCTCTTTCCCAAAAGAGTACTGGAACAAAAAGGCACGCTTTACAAATCGGAAAAAGACGAAAAAGGCGAGGACATATTTGAAGAAATAAAACTATGAAAATTGTGTTTTTCGGTTCCTCCGGCTACGTTTTACCAGTTATTGAAAAATTAAAAAAAGATTTTGAAATCGAACTGGTAGTGACAACCGAAAAGGAAGACGGCGCAGTTACAAAGTATTCCATTGAACATGAAATTCCTTACGTTTCGGTCTCCTCTCTTTCCGACCAAGATACAAGATACAAAATACTAAATACTAAATCCGAACTCGCCGTTCTTGCCGATTTTGGCTTAATTATCCCAGAAACTATTTTGCACAAATTCAAATACGGGATATTGAATATCCACCCTTCCCTTTTGCCAAAATATAGAGGCTCAACGCCTGTCCAAAATGCAATATTGAATAATGAAAAAGAAACCGGAATAAGTATTATAAAACTTGACGGCAAAGTAGATCACGGTCCGATTCTTCTTCAAGTTAAAGAAGAGATTAAAAGCAGCGATACAGCGCAATCTTTGTATGAACGGCTATTTGAAATGGGTAGTGATTTACTGTATCAAAATATCAAGCAATATATCAAAGGAGAGCTAAAATTAATCGGGCAAGATCATAAAAAGGCCACCTTTACCAAAATTCTGATAAGAAATGACGGCTATTTTGAGCTAAGCAATCCCCCATCTCTTGAAAAATTGGACTTAATGATAAGAGCTTACTTTCCCTGGCCTAGCGCGTGGACCCGTTCAATGATAAACGCCCGCCCTGAGCGAGGCCGAAGGGGTAAATCATCAATAATTAAATTTCTTCCGCAAAAGAAACTTCAGGTTGAGGGAAAAAAACCTGTCAGTTATAAAGATTTTATCAATGGCTATCCGAATTTGGATAAGCAACTCCTTTCACTTTTAAAATAAAAGCTCCGTTGATAATAGGCGTTTGATGCTAGATGTTGGAATTTGAAACTGGAAAATAGATGTTAGACTTTTCTATCTTCAATCATCTAACTTCAAATTCAAGCTTCCAGTTTCTATTGTCTATAATCAAGTTAAACAGTGGTGACCGGAGTTTCTACCTTTTCGGCTACTTGAGGCTTTACTGCATTTTTCCAAACCCTTAAACATTTCGTGCAAAGTTTCATTGTTTTAGTGATTCCACCCATTTTAATCCTCGCATTATGAAGGTTTGGTTTAAATATTTTTCTTGTTCGGTTTTTTGCATGAGACACGTTGTGTCCATACATTACTCCCTTTCCGCAATTAAAACATTTCATCGCCATAATACTTTTTGATGATAGATATTAGAAACTAGATGTTAGATTTTGAAGCTGGAAATTTGATGCTAGATTCTATCTTCTAACCTCAAGTTCTAGCTTCCAGTTTCCACTGTCCAGCATCAAGTTAATATGATATCATATATTGTAGCTTTGGACAATATGGGAATTGTATTTGGCCTTATAATGTTGGTTATCCTTGTTTTCTCCGCAATCTTGCATGAAGTGGCACATGGCTTTGTAGCAGACCGCCTTGGTGACCCAACCGCTAGGCTTATGGGGAGACTTACTCTTAATCCAAGAAAACACATCGACCCTTTTATGAGCATTGCTCTTCCTCTTATTTTAATTCTTTCCGGTTCTCCTGTTATTTTCGGCGCCGCAAAACCGGTTCCTGTTGATCCATTTAATTTAAAAGAGGGACGGAAAGATATTGCTATTGTTTCTCTCGTAGGACCTTTAACTAATGTACTAATTGCCGTTTCTGCCGCGCTTATTTTAAAAGGACTAAGGATATCTGTACCAATGTTTGCAGGGTCCTCTTATGATTTTATATTTTTTATTATTTACCCGATTCTTCTAACAATTACCCAAATAAATCTTCTCCTGGCTATTTTTAATCTTTTGCCCATACCGCCTCTTGACGGTTCAAAGATTTTTGCTTTGATTTTGCCGGAAAAAGAGGCAAATATTTATCTTTCTTTGGGTTCAATCGGAATTTTTATAATCTTTTTTCTTTTGATGTTTCCAATTGGAGGATTTTCACTGGGTGGTTTAATCTTTAATCTTCTCTCCTTCTCCGAAAAACTGCTAGGATTATAAACCCTCTTGTCAAGTTGACAATATTATTTATAATGATATACTTTAATTGTTCTTTGGTATTAGAGGTAATTGCCAGATTTTCCTCTACAATTTCACTGGATTTTAGGTAACCTCAAGATTTTGAGGCGACAGGGCGAATTACCAATGTTCCCGTGAGGAGCAGGTTGAGTCCACCTAGTTAAAGGTCCGGGGAAACGCCAATTGCACTCGATACCGAAGACGTACTTATTCTTATTTATATCCTCTAATGAGGCTTAGCCTCTTTATATATTCCGTTTAATTTGCTAAAATCGTGTTGTGCCGACTTAGCTCAGTGGTAGAGCAGCTGTTTTGTCCCAGCACTATCTTGCCAAATTTTCCAAATTTGGCTTAGAAGTGCGGGATCCCGTAAAACTAAGCTTGCCGAGATAGCTCAGTGGTAGAGCAGCTGTTTTGTAAACAGCAGGCCCAGGGTTCGAATCCCTGTCTCGGCTCAGCAAGCAAGTTTTACTGGGATAAACAGCGGGTCGGTCCGATGTTCATCGGACCAGTCAGATCACTATATTGAAACGCGTATATCAATCACGTATAATTAAATCGTGAATACTAAACGAAAAGGAAGCATAGCGGTTGGAATTGCAATCGCACATTTTATAGGAAAGGGAGCGACTGTTCTCTTACCTGTAGGTGATTGTGATTTATACGATTTGGTTATAGATTAAAATGACAGTATAAAGAAAATACAGTGTAAATACATAAGTGACAAGGAGCCAAATGGAGGGTATAATGTTGATCTAAGAACATTTGGCGGATATAGAGATAAAACTTATTATCTAAGATACAAAAAGGGTGATTTTGATTTACTTTTTGTTTATTGCAGCAATGAACAAAAATATTTAATTCCTGCAGAAAAAATTATAGATAAAGCGCATCTTGTTCTTGGAGCAAAGAGTTGGAATGAATTTAAATGTTAAGCTGGGTTCGCGTAGCGGCAATCGCATCTGGCTGTAGACCAGACGTCCGAAAGGGCTGCGGGGGTTCGAGTCCCTCACCCAGCACTACGTCCAAACGTGGCTGGCTTGCCGGCTTGGCTCAGTGGTAGAGCAAGTCATTGGTCCCAGCACTATCTTGCCAAATTTCATAGAATTTGGCTTAGAAGTGCGGGATCCCGTAGTTCTATGCCGACATAGTTTAGTGGTAAAACGATTCATTGGTAATGAATTGAGTATGGGTTCGATTCCCATTGTCGGCTCAAAAAAGGTCGGCAAGAAACTACTGGGATAATGACTAGATCGTGGGTTCGATTCCCACAGCCGGCTCAAATATTAGGGCTTCAATTTTGGAATAAATTCTGCTAGAATATCGGATATGGCAAAAAAGGGAGAACACAGAATAAAAATAGGCTTGGTTTGTCCAGCTTGTAAAAACAGAAATTATATAACAACTAAGAATAAATTGAATACGGAAGCAAAATTAGTATTTAAAAAATTTTGTAAACATTGTCGAAAGATAACCGAACATAAAGAATCAGAAAAATTAAAATAATTTGAGATCCTGCTAAGGTCGCTCTTTAAGCCGTGTACGGACAGTACTGAAAAGGCTTAAAGGAAGACGTGCGGGACGAACATAAAGAAAGCAAAAAACTTAAATAGCTCCTCAAGTTCTACGCAATTGATTGAAACAATATTTCCAAGTATAATAAGGTGTATAGGGACGTGGTGAAATGGAACGGAGCATAGCGAGTTCGCCTGCTTGACAGGCGAGGAACAGCAGTCTCTCCCGCTAAAGCGGGATCGCGAAGTTCTAAGCAGTCCAAATAGGCCAGTAGTTAAATGGTATAACTGAGGTCTCCAAAACCTCTGTTGGGGGTTCGATTCCCTCCTGGCCTGCCGAAAACTTTATTTTATCTCTCAAAAGGCATACACTAATTGTGTATGGCTGTAAGGCACTATCATCATCATTACCATTTTAGTTACGAAACATCCAAAAAACGTCACTTCTCTTCTCTCTTAATAGTTGTTTCAATCGTTACTCTTATTTTTGTTATTCTTTTTAGACTGTTAACCCCGGAGCAAGCAATTGATCTTAAACAATTATCTCCCGAAGACATCGCGTTTGCTTCATTTAATACTTTATTCAGACTTTTTATTTCTTATGTTTTTGCTTTAGTCTTGTCAGTTCCAATCGCACTTTTTATTACCAAAAGCAAGAAAACCGAAAGAATAATGCTTCCTATAACCGATATTTTCCAATCTGTTCCCATTTTGGCTTTTTTTCCAATTATAGTTTTGGCGTTTATAAAACTACAGATGATAGAAGGAGCGGTAATTTTTATCCTCTTTATGGCAATGCTCTGGAACTTAGTTTTTAGCATGATTGGCGGATTAAAGACTATTCCCGAGGACATTTTGTTTGCAGCGCAGATTTATAAAATAAAAGGTCTTAGGAAACTTTGGTACATAACTATTCCTGCTATTTTTCCCTATATTATAACCGGCTCGCTTCTTGCCTGGGCACAGGGCTGGAGCCTTTTAATTGTTGCCGAGGCTTTGCATAGCTATATTCCAAACGGAACCATAGCCCAAGATCCGTTGGGGCTTGGCAGTTTACTAGTTAATGCCTTCTACAACGGGCAAAATTCGGTTTTCCTTGCTTCCCTTGCCGTAATGATTCTCTTGATAACTTTTATTAACTTTTTTGTTTGGCAAAAACTATTGCATTTGGCAGAAAGGTATAAATTTGACTAATCCAATTATTCTTAAAAATATTGGTAAAACCTATTTGGGTTCAAAAACACCCGCCGTTTCCAATTTTAACTTGGAAGTAAATAACGGAGAGTTTTTATGCCTAATTGGACCTTCCGGTTGTGGCAAATCAACTATTTTGAAACTGATTGCAGGACTTGAAAAACCTACAAGCGGAACAATTGAAAAACCCGAAAGTGTGGGAATGGTATTCCAATCCGGCGCGCTTTTGCCCTGGTTAACAGTTGAGGAAAACATTGCTTTTCCAATATACACAAAGGGAATTAGCAAGGAAAGAGCAGAAGATTTAACCAACAAATATATACGGATGGTTTCCCTCGGAGAATTTAAATTAAAATATCCAAGAGAGCTTTCCGGAGGCCAAAAACAACGAGTTGGAATCGCCCGCGCTCTTGCGGTTGAACCCGAGGTTTTACTTTTGGACGAGCCTTTTTCCGCCCTTGACCCAATTAATACAGATGAACTACATGGATATCTTTTGAATATTTGGAAAGAAACACATAAAACAATTGTTATGGTATCTCATTTAACAGAAGAGGCAATTTTACTTGCCGACAGAATCGCAGTAATGAAACAAACAACATTGCAAAACATTGCCGAAGTAAATTTAAAAAGACCGAGGAAAGAAGAAGATAAAAAATTCTTGGAATTTTTGGAAAACATTAAACACGAACTATCTTCTTCGACAATTTGACTATGGGGTTAATTGAGTGTTATAATCTGCGCTTATGGGATCAAGATCTGAAAGAGGACCAAGAGGAAAAGCTGTTTTAATGAATTGTGTTGAATGTCCGCTTGTGAAGCCGGCGCAAAAAGCCAATTCCGCGGATGCTTGTTTTTTTGGTGCCGGTGCTGCACAAGTTGTAGTTAATCAAAGTCACGTTTTGTCCGGCAAAGAAACGGAAACCGTAATCGATTTTATCGCCGCAAATAAAGACAGAAGTAAAAATTGTCCGGCGGAAACAATAATTGCTGAAACATTGAGATTGCCCCTTTAACATCAGCCGTCTCACAAAATCCTCAATAGATTAAAATCGCGGATATAAGGCCCATTGATAATCCCAAAATTGCTCCGCCTATTACATCTGACAACCAATGTTCACCCAAATAAATTCTTGAAGCAAACATTGTTACGTCAAATAGTAAAACCAAAGAAAAAATAATTACCTTCTGAAAA
>JAKAEH010000009.1 GCA_021825955.1 bacterium
AGCTTTGCTTCTTTCAAGTAATATTCAATCAGTTTTCTCAAATCCATAAGTAGATTATAGCAAATAATGGTCAGATGGGGTCCAGCCGGGAGTGGATTTTACTTCCACCCAAGTTTCGTTACCTTTTGCAGAATGCTTTTCAAGCGGTTTTATAACAAGAGTTTCCCCAACACTTAAAGGAAAGTCTTTTCCGTCTTTGGTTACTGTTAAATGTCCTTTTAAAACCGTGTATGTTTCAGTACTCACTTTGTGATAATGCAGCTGAGATTTGTCTATGACAGCTATTGCCAAACTATAATCTTTGTGTTCCGAAGACGGTTCTACCTCGCAGATTATTTCAGAATTGGATTTATTTATTACGATATTTTTACCGGGATATTGTAAATTAAGCTTGAACTTGACGAGGGACGATTTCATGATGTAATTATAGCTTATTAACAAGTGAATGGTTATTTTGTCACCACGTGGATTCTTGATTGGATGAGGTTTGCGGTTACATTCATTTCCGTTTTCATTTGCACCTGATAAAGCTTCGGGCCTGTATCATAAGAAAGCAAAGGCGAGACAAAAAGGTTTGTGTCGGCAACTGCGGTTCTTGTTATTTCAGAATTCCAAACAGGATGCTTGTCTGTAACATTGTAAAGCCGAATTGAAACATTTCCGTTGGCGCTTGGAACATTAACGGATGGTTCAAAATAAACACTTTTAATATTTGAATATTGGGCGATGTCTGCTGTAATAATTGCGCCTGGTACATCACTCCAGTCTCCCGATTGGTTGGCTCCGTAGCCGATATTGATGTAGTAATCTTTTTGCGTCTGGGTTTGACCAGCTGTTGTTTTAGTAGGGACGGGCGTTGGAGAAGGAATTTCTGAGGTTGGAGAAGCGGTAGAAGCGGGAATTGCTTGAACAATTTTATTGTAAACAGTGGCTGTTGGTTTATAAGTTATAAATTTATAGGAAAGGAAGGAAACGATTCCAATTATAGCCAGAATTAAGATTGCGAAAACGAGAATTGTCCTTTTTGCCAGTTTTTCATCTTTTTTAAGTTCCGCTTCTTCATGGTAGAGCTCGTCCAAAATTTCAGAGTTATCAATATCGCTCACACTATTATTTATATTTTAGAACACGAAAAAAGTAAAGAACGAGGGAATTACATGTTGCTTTAGTTAGGAACTATTGTTACCATTTTCATATGGCATCAAGTAAAAAGCTGCATCCGGTATATAGGCACTATCTTCGTCAGAGAAAGACTATTAGCCGTTATGTAGGCGGGGAAAACTTTTTTGAGTTAAAAATAGCATTAATTATTATTGCTTTGTTTTTGCTTTATCGCTGGCTCTTTGCGTAATAACATGGAAGAGGTTGAAGAGAAAGTAGCAGAAGAGGTAGTTGAGGTAAAACATAAATTCAATAGGCTGCTTCGTATAATAGGTCCCGGAATGATTACTGGTGCAGCAGACGATGACCCTTCAGGAATCGCAACCTATTCTCAAACAGGAGCGCAATTCGGTTACGGACAGCTATGGACTGCCCTGTTTATGCTCCCTTTGCAGACTGCAGTTCAGGAGGCGTGTGCGCGAATTGGAGCAGTTACCGGAAAAGGACTCGCAGCAGTTGTGAAGCAGCATTACAGCAAAAAAGTATTATACGCAGTCGTTCTTTTGGTAGTGATTGCCAATACCATTAATATTGGAGCGGACTTGGGTGCCATGGCTGCAGCAACCCAGCTTGTGATTCCTCTACCCTTTGCGGGGCTTGCAATCCTTTTTACTGCACTAGTTCTTATACTTGAAATTTTTTTGTCTTACAAAACGTACGCAAAAATATTAAAATGGCTCTCGCTCTCGCTACTTGCATACCCCCTTACCGTTCTTATTGTTCCGCAACCATGGGGAACAATTCTTAAAGCAACCTTCTTGCCGCATATGGAATTTAATTTCGCATTTTTGTTTATCATAGTCGGCGTGCTTGGGACTACGATTTCTCCATATATGTTTTTTTGGCAAACGAGTGAAGAGGTGGAAGAGGAAAAAGAGGTAGGAATAATTCAGGGAACAAAAAAACCTCATGTGACAAAATCATTTATACGTAATATGCGTTGGGATACGGCTCTTGGCATGATTGCCTCCGAAGCCGCAACGTGGTCAATAATTGTAGTTGGTGCAACAGTCCTCAATGCAAACGGTGTTACAAACATTGATACTGCAGCCCAAGCTGCCAAAGCCCTCGAGCCCTTGGTGCATACTTTTCCGAATGCGGGTTTTATTGCAAAGTGTATTTTTGCCAGCGGAATTATTGGGTTAGGCCTTTTGGGTGTACCTGTTTTGGCCGGATCTGCGTCATACGCGCTTTCGGAAGCATTCAATTGGAAAGAGGGTCTTGGTCTTAAACTAAAACAAGCGCACGGATTTTATGGAGTTATTACCATTGCAACACTTATTGGACTTCTTATTAATTTCGTAGGTATAGATCCCATAAAAGCGCTAGTTGTTGCAGCTGTTATTAATGGAGTCGTGGCTGTCCCGCTTATTTTTGTTATTGCAAAAGTTGCTGCTAACGGAAATGTTATGGGTGAACACAAAAGCGGAAAATTATCAAAGATATTTGTATGGCTAACCTTTTTGGGAATGGGTGCCGCAGCAATCGCCATGTTTGCTACCTTTATCCGCTAACCAAATCCTTTTGCTGAGTGGGACGGTCACGGATCTTCTTATCTTTATAACTCATTGTCTCACATCAAGGCTAACCGAGAAAGAGGTAGAGCTTAATTTCTAAATGTGCTAAGCTAAATTAGTGAAAAACCAAAAAGGTTTCGCTCCGGTTTTTATCATACTAGGACTTTTTTTATTAGTAGTTTTAGGTATTTGGACAAGCTTTTTTTTGAAATCCCAATCACAATCGGGCTTAAATAACAATATTGACGGCCCCACGTGTCCTAACAACTCGGTATACACCGTTTCTCCTATCGCCATCGAGAAGATCCTTTCAATTATTCCTTTAGGAAATATTGGTGCTCCTGATCATATTCTGCCCACAGATCATATTTATCTGATGGTTAAAAATGATAATAACGTAGACCCCTCTAAAGCAGTATCAGTCTTCGCGCCTGCAGATATCACTATCACCAATATTACCAGTCATAAAACTTTAAGAAATGGTAAAGTTTTTTCCGATGATTACTACATTGAGTTTTCTCCTTGTAAAGATATTAAGGCCAGGTTTGATCACGTCACGGCACTTCCGCCCAAATTAATGATTTTACTTTCTCAAAATAAAGGTGAGTGCGAAAAAAATAATCCCAGGCCTGGTGATGAGTTCAGCTATTGTCGTTATAACGTAAAACAAGAGATTAAAGCAGGCGAAGAATTAGAAAAAGCCGGAGGCGGGGCATCAACCTCGCTGGATTTTTGGACACAGGATTTTAGGTTAAAAAAGCTGGGGTATGCCAACCCCAAGCGGTATTTTGAGGACCAATTTTACATTACTTGTCCGATTGATTATTTCGAGCCATCGCTCAAAAAAACTTTATCGGAAAAATTCGGTAGCTGGTCAGGGCAAAAAAGAACGGTAGAACCCTTATGCGGAGAGGTAAACCAGGATATAAAAGGGACCGCCCAAGGTAATTGGACAAGTGGTGACGGATATATTGATATGCCAGAACACTGGGTGGAAAGACTGGCCCTCGCGCACGATAATATAGACCCAAGTATTGGAATAGTAGCAATAGGCGGAGTTATTAGTAAATCTGTAAAGATCCAATTCCCTTTCGCTCAAACCGGATTGAAAAACCGAAATTTTTCCCAGGTTACCGCAGATGGAAATGTTTATTGTTATGAAGGCAAAACAATTAGCACGGAGGAAGTTCCCAAAGGAAGGGTACTTATTCAACTTACAGACAGGACATCACTAAAAGCCGAATATCAACAGAGAAGATGCGACGAGGGCACAATTTTCTCAACACCGACTGTATATAGGCGTTAGTGCGAGATTAAATTAAATTGATAGTTTGGTTTCCGCTCGCTCACAGCTGGCTCTGGTTGATGACTTCCGAACCATTCAATGGGCAGAAAGCATCAAGTATCCAGAGTTAGTGTACCAAAAATCATTAAGGTTTCTTCAGGCCTAAATAGCAATGTTCATTTTTGTTCAAAATATTTTTTATTTACTTCGATGGTTTTTATTGCATCTCTATCAAACCAATTGATGAATGTGGATTCTCTCATCCCATAATTCGCGCCAAATCTCCAATTTGATAGCAAATAACACTGCTTGACTGTTCTCGTAATATCTACGATTAACATATTGATTTCATTTTCAGTAATTTTGCTGGGATTATGAGGGAAATCTCCGTCATTAAAAGAGATTATAAAAACCCGCCCCCCCGAAAGACCTTTTGAGCCTACATGAGTTGTTAGTTTTATCGTTGGGAGATTATTTTCTTCTTGTTCAGTGGTGGCTTCCTTCTTTTTAATCAACCTTTCTTCTATTTGGGATTTAGGTATGGCTATTATATCTTCCAATTTTTTCCATCTATCGTTATCTACAGATTCCTTATTAACCACCGATATCAAGGTTTGAATAATATTAAGATATTTTTCTTTGTAGGATTGCTCCAATAAACTGCTCAAAGTTATCCCATTTGATGTTTTTTTAATTATCTCTTCAAAACTAGAGGGTTTTTCATGTTCAACAATTATTCTCCATCCCAAATTGGAATCTGCATCGAGCCTTAAAAGCTTTGTTAAAGCTAATAACAGGTGGTCGTAAAAATCAGGTTCTTCTCTTGGTTTATATTCATGCTTTATTCCCATGAGTTTGAAATAGTTGGAAACCTGCAACAAGTATTGTGATGCACCTATTATTAAAACATCAAAATATCCTTTTTCTTTTGCTTCATCAATCTCAAGAGTTGTTATTTTCTTTATCTCATCTGCAATAAATCTTGCAACATAAGGGCATTTTTTTGTGAACATAGAGCACTTAGCATGAATTATTTTGGGAAAGTTATTGCTATCTTGTGCTTTTATCGGAGAAAAAGTTAAGTAATCTTTTTCTAGTCTACTTGATAGAAATCCGTTTTCCTTTGCTTTTTCAATTATTGTTTTTACTTCTTTAACAATAATTTCCGTGCATCTAAAGCAATAAGGAAGATTAAAGACCTTGTAGGAATTATCAGCGGCCTTTTTCCTTATAATATCTGGTGAAGACCTAAAATCATAAATAGCTTGGTCATCATCTCCTGCTAGTATAAGTTGCTCAGCTTTTATAGCTTTTTCTAGGAAAACAGCTTCCAATTGATTAAAATCTTGATATTCATCTACTACTGCAACTTTATAGTTTGCCAATGGAGAATTTATTTCTTCAGCAAGAACTACAGCTCGATAAACAATATCCTCGTGATAATATGCTTTATAATAATCTCCTCTTTCAAGAAAAAAATCTATCGCTTCATTTTTCTCAAAATTTCTGAACAACTTTGAAAAGTCAATTTTTGTACTTGGGTCTTTTATAATTTGGTAATCTTTGTCTATGATATGTTCTAATCCCGAAAAAGTTTCTCCATCAGCTCCACCCGTTCTCATATAAAGCATTTTAGCTAGAGAGTGAAAAGTCCTAGCATCGGCATGTTCTCCTAATTTTGCTCTCAAATCTGTTGAAAGCGCATTTATAAAAGTAATTGCTAGAGAGTCACTAGGATTTGAGGAGTTTTTTATTAAAATTTTTTTGAATGTGAAACTTTTTCCACATCCAGCACCTGCAAGTATTATCTTTCTAGGATGATTTGAATTGACAATAAGGTCTGTAAACGAGTTGCTATGCTTAGTAAATTCTTCATTCGTCATTAGCTTATTATTTTACTCCAGTAGGAGTTATTGGTCTAGAGGATTTGATAATCAGTTTTAAGAATTATTCTTTTATTGGAATTAGAAACTTGCATACTGGATATTTAGGACATCCCCAAATATCTTTTCCCCATTTGCCTTTTCTTCTTATCATTTCCATATTATGTTTTGGACACACTGGAACACCATCATATTTGATTTCTCTTGCTTGTTTTCTAAGTTCTTTATTTTCGACTCTTTTTTTAGCTCTATCCTCTAAGGTTACAGGGGGTTTTCCTTCTTTATGATTACCTATTAAGCAATGTGTCCATACTCCAAAAACTCCTTTTTCTGTCCAAAACCAGTTACCAGGGCTTTCGCAGACCCTACATTTTTTAAGATTATTATAACCAATATCCCCGATATTTTTGCTTATTCCGTAAAAATTAAGGATTTGTTCTGAGGCATTTTTCCCAATGAATCTTCTCATTCTTTCTCTACTCTCGTTTTGAGACAAGATGTTTAGACTGCCCTCCCACAAAGTCTCCCTATCTATAATTGCGAACTTGTCGTGTATACTGCCACCCCATGGCAATATAACGACTCCGATTTTCTCCATTTCTTTCTGCATGTCTAGAGATTCTTGACGCATGTTATCCTTATGAACCCAGTAAGGTCGAGTAACGATAAAAATGTTCACATTTTTCTTTCTGAGATAATCTAAGATGGGTAAAAATTGTCTAGTTCTGTAGTTTGTGATAAACGGGGAATGAATTATTACTTCCTTTTTAGCTTCAATAATCTCTTTGTAGAAATGTGGGTAAAAATCTGTTTGGTCAAAAATATCACTATTCTCTTTTTCTTTTTCTAGGTCTCTAATGCTGTTTATTTTTTCCAACCAGTCTTCAGCTTTTTCAGAAGTTAAATAATTGGTTATTATGTCTTCTGAATTTATTATTGGATATCCTTTAGATTCAACATATTCAACAAACCTTCTAACAAGAGAGGACTCGCTTTGTGACTTCAATATTTTTTCTACATCCCCGATTACAATACATTTAAATTTTGCTCTGGAAAAAGCAACATTGATAAGTTTTTCGTCATCTCCTCTTTCTTCTTCGTCGTCAGTAAGTCTGGTAGATTTAGGTGTAGTGATATCAAAGATAACAAGCTGTTTCTCTCCTCCTTGAAACCTATGAACCGTGTCAACATCTACATTTTCAAGCTCTTCATCAGCAACAATTTTTGCTATAAGGTTAGCTTGAGCTCTAAACGGAGATATAATACCAATGCTCTCATATCCGTTATTCAACGCTTGTTTAGCAAGCTCTACGGAGAGGAGCGCCTGATAAAGATTATAATAAGAACCTGAGTCTGTATTTCCAGGATAGATATTAAGGGAGTTAGTGTTGTAAATACCCAGCCTGAAATCCTTTAATGGCTCTTTATCTATTACTTTTTCTCCATTTTTCTTGGTATTTTCTGAAGACTCAAGCTTAAAATTACCCTTACCGTATCTTTCATAAATTAAGAAGTTAATTAAATCGGCAATTTCAGGATGCATCCTATACTGAATCTTAAGCTGTGTTAAGAAATTAGGCTTATCACCTTTAGTTATTTCTTCTTCAATCCCTGAGAAAGTAAAGATATCTTGTCTTAGCCATTTTGCTACAAGTTTTTCTTCTAATTGATATTGCTCTTCTGATTTTCCCCTATTCTTTAATACTTTGTGTTTAACCACAGGGGGTAATTGGAAAAAATCGCCAATGATTACAGCTTTTTGCTTAGCAATAGAGCTAGCATAGTATAAAGCAGGAAGTGGAGCCATGGATGCCTCGTCAATTATTATGCAGTCATATTCTCTTGTGAGTATAAGCTTTTCACTATAGCTTTTTGTCAAAGTTGTAGCAATGACTTTTGCCTCTTTAATTATGTGTTCAGAAATATTTGTCAATTGACTATTCAATTCTCTTATTTGAGACTCTATATTTGTTGAGTTATTTTCTTTCTCTTTAAGATTAGAATTTGCCTTTTCAGAATCTACTCCCTTTACCTTTTCTTTTAAGTTTTGAACATTATTTTTAAGTTCCTTAATCTTTCTATTGAACTCTTCAATGCTTTCATTCTCTTTAGATATTTTTTCTTCAATTCTTTCTTTCTCTAGAAGGATATTAGATTTTTCCTGTGTGAGTTTGGATAAATTTTGACCTGAGAAAAACCTAGCTAATGTGTTTGATTTTTGAAACTTTTCAATTCTTTTGTTGGCTTCTTTAATTTCTTCACTTTTAGTCTTGCTTGTTTCCTCTAATTGTCTTAGTTGGTATATTTTTCGGTCAAGTTGATTAGAAAAGTTATTTATGTCTGTTTCTGACTTTTCTAAAGCATCATAATCAGCTAGAAGTTCTTTAATGTCTTCGATTTCTTCTTTGAGCTGTATTTTTATTTTTTCCAATGCCTCTATTTCATCCCTAATGGGTTTGCTAGCTGCATCAGAAGCATTTGCTGGTAAAACATTTGGGTATTCTTTTTTTAGGTCAGATTTCTTAATGTCTCCAACCCTAATTATTTGTCCTAACTTGTATTCTGGCGTTTTCTCAAGGTACCGTGCGGTCTTATATAAAGCTTCATCGGTGGCCATATTTGTGTGAGATATTAAAAGAACACTTAACTCTCTCGCAATAAAAGCCTCTATTAACCTAGAGATGAGTTCGGTTTTTCCCGTTCCTGGAGGCCCCCATACAAAACTCAGCTCACTTCCTAATGATAATCTTAAAGCTTGTTCTTTATATTCATCTATTGCGTCTTGGGGTTTGGAAAGAGGGATATCGTAGTCTTTATCATATGATATGTTAAATTGCTCCTGGCCGAAAAGCTTTTCTCCCATCGTACTGTTGGAACCGTTGTCTCTTTTATCAATCAGCTTATCTCTCAGCAGTTTAAGTAGATATAAACTTGAAATAATTAGGTTAGCTTGAGAAATTGTTTTGCCAAAATATTTGTCTACCTCTATTTGTATCTTTTTCTCACTGACAGATAAGACTTTTCCACTTCCTATCTCAGAGTTAATTCTTAATTCTATTTCTGATTCTGTGGGAATTTCTTGTAAATATTCAAGTTCAAAGTCATAAATATAATTTTCTGCAATTTGAGCAAATAGTGAGCCATTTCTTATTCGAATGTTTTCGTTTCCTTCTTTTTCTAGGTATTCAATGTTTGCATTAAGCGCTGCAATCATTTCATCAATATGCCAGTTGTCATTATTCATCTTAATCTATTCTAATACTTGGTAACGAACAATAGAAGAGTATTGTTAGGATTTGTTATTTCTCTATGAGGTAGCTTTTTTCAAGGATTTCCTTATCTTTTTCTAGAGTTCTTTTTACCTTATGCTCTTCGTAATATTTATCGAGAATAAATTTATCCAAATAATTATCCAACTCTGTTCTTGCTCTTTTTGTCCCTTCGACATAGGTTTTAATCTTTGATTTTTCACAATCCTCTTTAATGATAGCCTCAATCGCCTCATCTCTTTCTTTGAGCATTCTCTTAAGCTTATTTATTTCAGATAAATTGCCATGAATTAAAACAAATAGAAAGAAAATAGTAAAAATTGCCGCAAAATTTACTTGATTCATGGGGTATGGGGAGTTGGGAGGGAACAGAACAATTACAAAAAATACCGCTATTCCCCACTTAATAAAATATTTTACTTCTCTAGACTTGAGGTCGTTTATTGCATTTCTTAGAAACTCCATATCTATAAAACAAACAAATAGTTAGGATAAAGTTCTAACCATAATTCTATCACAAAGCCTAACAAATAGTTTGAGGTTATTTCTGATTGAAGACTAGATAATCAATGCATGAAAGTAAATGCTAGAAAAATTAAAAGCATTGGTGAAAGAATTCGGAAAGCAAGAAAACAAAATGAGCTAACTCAGGAAAGAGTTGCCGAAATGGTTGGAGTTTCTGCAACTTACATAGGATTTATCGAGCAGGGACAAAGAATCCCTTCTATCAAAACTGCCGATAAATTAGCTAGAGTTTTGAATATTAAACTTTCTGACCTCTTCAAATAAATCCTCTAATCTGCATGATAAGATTTGCTAAGATTTTTTAACAGTTGAGCACCTACCTTAGCAACAAAATGAGTTTTCCTACTCGATAAAAGGGGTTAATAGTGACTTTTTTGCAATAAAATGCCAGAATTTGC
>JAKAEH010000010.1 GCA_021825955.1 bacterium
TACGGAAAAATTAAGAGGAAGCTTTTTCTGTTTAAAAAGGGAAAAAAGCGAGGGGATTAATTTATTATGCGCTAAATCCCCCGTTGCGCCAAAAATTACCATGACATAAGCGCACGAATCATTTTTATTTTTGCTCTTTTTCATGCATGAATTATATGACTATGAAGATTAAATATAAAGTAGTTACTTTTTAGAAAGTTGTACTTAAAATCCCATAGAAAATTTACAAAATTAGTTGTATACTGTTTTTTGGTTATGGATCCCGTTAGAAAATTTTTTATGCAATATAATAGAACTCTAATTATAAAGCCTACATATTTAAGGAGGTGTTTCTAACGGGATGGATAATTCGGGCGTTTACACTAAGTCGAGAGAAGAAATCCTCACGGTAGGAAAAAAATATAATATTCCTCAAGATAAATTGGAAGAATTTCTCCAACCCGACCGGATAGTAGAAGTTAAAATTCCGGTAAAACTTGGCACCGAAACGGTAAGCTTTAAGGGCTACAGAAGCCAACACAATAATAATCTTGGCCCCTATAAAGGCGGATTGAGATTTCACCCGGGAGTTACTAAGGATGAGGTTATGGCTTTATCTTTGTGGATGAGTTTAAAAACAGCAGTGGTTGGAATTCCATTTGGAGGAGGAAAAGGAGGAATTGCCGTTGACCCTAAGGTATTAAGCGAAAAACAGCTTGAGGAACTCTCCAGAGAATATGTCCGTAAAACTTACGATGTTTTGGGTTACGATAAAGATGTACCCGCTCCCGATGTAAACACAAATCCAAAAATTATCGATTGGATGGTCGATGAATACATAAAAATATCGGCAATGAGAAATGGAACGAAAATTCCTCTGAATAAACTTTTTGCAACATTTACCGGAAAATCAAAAAACGGTTTGAGCGGAAGAACCGAAGCTACAGGATTTGGAGGAGTTACAGTACTTAAAGAACTGGCTAAAAAAATGAAACTTGAACCTAAAGAACAAACGGTTGCGGTTATGGGCTTTGGAAATGTGGGCTATTATTTTGCAAATCTTGCAAGCAAGGCGGGATTTCAAGTGGTTGCGGTCTCCGATTCAAAAGGAGGAATAGTCAAAAAAACCAAAGATGAGTTTATTCCTTTAGATATCCCCTTAGTATTTGACTGCAAGCAGGAAAAAGGAAGTTTGGCAGGATGCTATTGCGCGGGCGGAGTTTGTGATACAAGAGGCGGACAAATGATAACAAACGAGGAATTGCTTAACCTTCCCGTTGATATTTTGATTCCGGCAGCTTTGGAAGATGTAATTAACGAAAACAACATGCAAAATATAAAAGCAAAAATAATAATTGAAATGGCAAACGGCCCCGTGTCTCCCAAGGCTTACCATTATCTAACGGAAAAAGGAATTATTATTGTCCCTGATATTCTTGCTAATTCCGGAGGGGTAGCCGCGAGCTTTATAGAATGGGAGCAAAATGTTGAGGATAAAGAATATAAAAAGGAAGATGTTTTGAAACGTCTTGAAAAAATGATGCAGGATGCATTCGAGAATGTATGGAGCCAGTCAAAAGAAAATAAAACCGATTTAAAAGAAGCTTCCTATCTTCTGGCGATTAACAAAATCCTCTCTTTTTAATTTATCCGCGATACTATTTTGGAATTTGAAGAACAGGCTGACCGCTTATTAACCTTAAAATGTCATGAAGAGTTATGAGTGCGATTAGAAGAAGAAGTACTGCCATACCGATTGCATGCGCATATCCTTCTACTTTTTGATTAACTTTTCTTCTGGTAACGCCTTCTATTATTATGAAAAACAACCTTCCGCCGTCTAATGCCGGAATAGGCAAAATATTAAGTATTGCTAAATTAAGGGATAAAAGCGAAATAAAAGATAAAAGGGCCGAAGGACCAAGCTGAACGAATTGACCTGTTAATTCTGCAATCCCTACCGGGCCGGCAACACCCTGAGGTATGGCTGCTTTTGTAAATAATTGGAAAACAACGGTTCCAAGCCCTTCCACAATTAATGCTGATTCCTGCAATGCCTGGTATGTACCGACAAACGGAGCTTTGTACCAAGGATATTTTTGGGTAATAATATTTTGAGAAATTGCAACTCCCATGGGGCCTTGATCAGCCGGGTAATCTTTTCTTGGAGTAATTTCAAGGATTTCCTGTTTATTAGTTGATGTTTGAACTTTAAGAGTAAGTTTTTCTCCCAAATGCTCTCTTGTAATTGCAACCAGCTGATTTGGATTTGTAACCTTTATACTATTTATATATTCGATTGTATCGCCGGACTTAAGGCCTGATTTTTCAGCTGGAGAACCGGAAACTACCTGAGTTACTATTACCTTATCTCCTCCGGTCTGAACCCCAACTACGGAAAATAAAACGGAAATAATTAAAACCGCAAGCAGAAAATTCATCGCTACCCCGGCAAATACTACTAAAGCTCTTTGCCACACTGGTTTTGAAAAAAATGCTCTTTCCTTATCTTTCTCTTTTATTTTTTGTGCTTTGACCTTTACAGCTCCCGTACCTGCTTCATCTTCACCGTAAAGCTTTACAAAACCGCCTATCGGAAGCCAATTTATCGAGTAAAGGGTTTCTCCCCTTTTAATTCCAAAAGCTCTTGGAGGCAGACCAAAACCAAATTCTTCAATTTTTATTCCGAAAAACTTTGCAACAAAAAAATGTCCTGCTTCGTGAATTAAAACGAGAATAGAGAGGATTACCAAAAATATTATAACTGTCAAAATCATAACTTAAAGAGTATAGCAAAATATGATTACCGATTAAAGATTACAGATTACAGAAAGATTCAGAAATTAGAAATTAAAAATTGGCAGTTATACTGACATCAGTTCTTCTTCTTTTTTCTTGCCCAAAGAGTCTATTTCCGCAATAGTATCATCCGTAAGTTTTTGTATTTCTTTTTCAAGCCTTTGGCTGTCATCTTCCGAAACAGCTTTATCGTCAAGCATCTTTTTAACCTCTGTCATTGCCTCATGCCTTACCTGTCTTACCTGGATTTTTCCCCCTTCGAGTTTTTGGTTAACTAAATGAACTAGCTCCTGTCTTCTCTCTTCGGAAAGTAGAGGAATTGAAATTCTAATTTTTTCTCCGTCTATAACAGGCGTAAAACCTATATTTGCTTCCTGGATTCCTTTATTTATTTCCCCGGTTATAGAAGGGTCAAAGGGAGTGATTAAAAGCGTCTGAGGATCGGAAACGCTCACATGTGCAAGTTCGACAACACGCATTCTTGCAGTTCCCTGATAAGCATTGATTACTATATTTTCTACAAGAGAAGGAGTCGCTCTGCCCGTACGTACCGTGGAGAGGTCTGTTTTCAGAACCTCGATAATTTTCTGCATCTGGGCTCTTGCGTTTTGAACGGATTGTTCCATCTTAAATTTCGAGTCTTGTAAAACCCTTTATAACTATGTTTTCGCCTAATTTACCTATTACGCTTTTTACAAGTTGTTCAATAGTTAATGAACTATCTCTAATATACTCTTGTTTTAAAAGTGTTTCAACGTCTTTGGGATTCATTGCCACAATCTGCATTGCAACTTCATGTGCTAATTTCTTAAACTCTTCTGTTCTTGCAACAAAGTCCGTCTCACATAAAATCTCTACCATTGCCCCTACTTTTCCGTTTTGATGAATATAACTTTCCACCAGTCCTTGACTTGTTTCCCTGTCCGATTTTTTTTCGGCTTTTTCGATTCCATGTTTAACCAGCCACTCTTTAGCTTTTTTAAAATCTTCATTTGTTTCTTCGAGGGCTTTCCTGCAATCTGCAATAGAAGCTTGTGTTTCTTCTCTTAATTGTTTTATCAACTTTACGTCTGCCATATGATTCAACCTACAATAATCTAAAACTAAAAATTGAAAATTATTTTTTCTTCGATTTAGCCGTTTTAGATTTTACCTTTTCAGTCTTAGGTTTTGAAGCCTTTGGAGCTTTTTCTTTTTTGGGTTCCGGTTCTTTTTTTGATGCGGGCTTTACCTCTTTAGTTGAGGTTTTAGGCTCAGAATCTTTTGCAGCCTTTTCGGCTTCTTTTTGTGTTCTTTTTTCAAATTCGTTTCTTCCCTCAATCCATGCATCAACTATATATGAAACAATAAGTTTTATAGAACCGACTGCGTCATCATTTGCCGGAATAGGATAGTCAATAATGCTTGGGTCCGCATTAGTATCTACAACAGCAACTGTTGTAACTCCCATATTTCTGGCTTCTCTTACCGCCAAATCTTCAAGATGGGAATCAACAATAAACATAGCATCGGGTTTTTCTTTAAGTTCGGATACTCCACCATATAAAACTTCAAGCCTTTGTTTTTCCTTTTCCCAGAGCCCGACTTCCCTTTTTGTGTATTTTGCTCTTTCTTCGGGAGATACAAGATTTGCTTTTAGGTCGTTTAGTTTTTTAAAATTCTTGGAAACCTCGGAAAGATTAGTTAGGATTCCTCCTATCCATCTATTTGTAACATAATATAGGCCGTCTCCTTTGCCTGATGCTCCAGATTTGAGTAAATCTTTTGCTCTGGTTATTTCTTCCAAAACAATACCCTGTGCTTGTCTTTTTGTTGCGACTACCAGAAATCTGCCGCCTTTTTGACCTAATTCTTTTACGTAATTTGCTGCTTGTTCCAAACCTTCCTTGGTTTTTGCCAAGTCAATAATTTGGATATTATCACGGGATTCAAAAACAAAATCTCTTGCTTTTGGATTGCTGCGTGTTACCTGATGACCAAAATGGCACCCGGCCTCTAAAAGTTCTTCAAGTGTGATTTCTCTCATAAGATTTCTGTTCCTTATTCCGCCATCCGAACGAAGATTTTAAACTCAGGAACAATGTCCGGATGTGAGTGATTTAACTATTATATAAAAACTTCCTTCCAAACGCAATATCCTATTCTTAATAAGAAAATATTCAGCAGTCACTGCCCCGTTGGCTTACCTGTGATTTATTTTACAGACTTTGTACGATATATCGATATATGATGTGTTCATGTCACATATTTCAAAAATTCATTTAAATAAAAAGTCTGAGCAAGAAATACTGGATACCTTTAACTTGGTTGCGGCAAATATTCATAAAGAAGACGAAATGAAAGCTTTCCTAGACTCTATGCTTTCTCCAACCGAAAATCTAATGCTGGCAAAAAGACTTGCTATTGTTTTACTACTATCGGAAAATATTCCTTTATCAACAATTTCTTCTACACTTCACGTAACAAGGGAGACCGTAGTAAGAATAGAGTTAATTTATAAACTTAAACCGGAAGGATATAAGATGGCTTTAAGGAAAATATCAAACCAAAAAAGAATTAAAGATCTTAAAAATCTTCTTTTAAAGCTTGCAGCAGATATTTCCTACTCAAAAGGTCTCCAGGCCCAATAAGCCTAGAGATTGTTGGCTGCATGATATATCGATATATGAGTCATTAAGATGCTTTGCTATTGGCCAATTGACTTTTTGTATGGGGGCTGTAGAAAATCGTGAGATTATACAATCTCTTGACAAATAGTTTTAGACAAGGTTTAATTAAATCAGAGCATGAAAAAAATAAAACTGCTTCTTTCTTTACCTCTTATACTTGCCTTCTTGCTTTTGGCAAACGTTTCTTTTGCGCAGACAACTGCTCCGGATGTCGTTACATACAATCCTCTTTTTGACATGTCTAAACCAACTGCCACAAGCTTTATACAATTTGGCGAACGCCAGGCAAAAAGAATTGATATATTCCCCTTTACCACAGTAATAGTTCCTGCAAACAGCTTTAAAGACAACGTTTCCGTTAATGTTTACGCTGGTAATTGGGATAAAATAAAAGCCGTACTGCCCAAAGGCCAATCTCCTATTTCTTCCTATTATCTTGCGTTTGTTGACAGCAAAAATAAGATGGTTCTTCCATCCAACCCAATAATAGTTCAGTCATACAATAATTTTGTGGAAACGAATACCTTCTTTTATCCAATAGGAGCAGCTGGAAATATAGATGTTGCAAACGCAAAAAATTGGCCGGGTCATATATTTGTAAATACCGAATTACCCATACAAGATTCCGCGTTCGTTGTTTCTGCCAATAAAGCATTACAGAAAGATGACCCCTCGCTTCACCCGCCTCTTCCAAACACAACCGTAACACAGCCGGCATCCGGACCCTCGGCTTCAACACAAAAAGCCATAGCTTTGGTGTTTCTGATTGTTACCGCACTTTTATTACTGTTCCTGCTTTGGAATAACAACAAAAAATCTCATTTGAGACGAAGAAAATAACTACCTATATCTTTTTGCCTGAATATTAAAAAGTTTTTCATATATTCCTTTCTCTTTCATCAATTTGTCGTGGGTTCCTTCTTCGACTATCTTTCCCTTACCTATAACATAAATCCTGTCAGCATTTCTTACTGTTGAAAATCTGTGGGAAATAATAAAAACGGTTTTATCTTTGCCCAAACCCTCTACTTTTTCAAAAATTTCGTTTTCCGATTTTGCATCTATTGATGCTGTCGGTTCGTCCAATATTAAGACGGGTGCGTTTCTGAAAAAAGCCCTGGCGAGAGCAACTTTTTGCCATTCACCAACCGAAATGTCTGCTCCTCCTTCAAAAGTTTTTCCCAAAACCTGTTCGTATCCTTTTTCCAAAGACTTTGCAACCTTATTTGCTCCGGATTTACCCGCTGCTTTTACTATCTCTTTAAAATTTTCCTTCTCAAAAGTCTTTCCAAAATATATGTTTTCCCTTAATGTATACTCGTATTTAATAAAGTCCTGAAATATTACGCCTAAAGTTTTATACCAGCTGGTTAAGTCCAATTTGTTGATGTTTACTCCGTTTATTAATATTTCCCCCGAAGTCACGTCGTAAAAACGGGCTAAAAGTTTTACAAGCGTAGTTTTGCCTGCCCCGTTTTCACCCACAAATGCAATTTTCTCCCCCGGTTTTATCTTTAAAGAAAAATCTTTCAAGACATATTTTTTTGATCCCGGATAAGAAAAACTTACATTCTTAAATTCTATACTTGGAGAACTATTTATGCTTACCTTAACCGCAGATTTCGGTGATACTATAATGGGCTTTGCATCAAGTACCTTAAAGATATCTTCTACGTAAAGTGTTTGGTTGTATGTTTGTGATAAATTACGGAATAAACCGTTAACCGCCTGTTGAAAATTGCCAACCACAAAAGTAAAATAAGTAAGACTTCCAAGAGTTATTTTTCCGGCTATTGTTGAAAGGATTATAAATAATTCAATTGCAAAATATATTACAATTCCCCCGATATCAAAAATAAGAGTTGTAACAAATCTTTTTCTTCCGACTTTTGTATTCTCCGAAACGAATTTTTTCTGAATCTTGTCCAGCTCGGTAATAAAATTCCTTGCGGTTTGGAAAATCTTCATCTCCTTTGCGCTTTGCCCGTTCTGGATAAGATCGGATATATACCAGAATTTTTTCCTGTACGGAGAATTATCTTCCCAAAGTCCCCATATTGTTTTTGCATACTTTGTCTGGTTAAGAAAAACAGGAACTGCAATTAAAACGATAAGAAATCCAAGATATATGTTTAAAGTAGAAATAATAATAACGGCAAATAAAAGTCCCGTAAGCGCCTGAAACGTATAAAAGATTGCCGAAATCATATTAAGCGGTCTCCAGGTATAGCTTTCTTTTACTCTTTGAAGAGTATCTTTAAAGTTACTGTCTTCGAAATACTGTAAATCAAGCTCCGAAAGTTTTAAAAGAACAACTCTGTAAAGCGCTACCGGAAGTTTTGTCCAGAGAAGAAGGTCAACATAACTCTGGAGGGAAAAGAAAACTTCCTGGACAATAAAGGTAAAAAGTCTAAATGCCATTAAAAGATAAAGCCTTTGCAAGTTGAAATTTGAGTGACCAAAGCCGGCAACAATCAGGTCGATTACGAGTTTATAAATATAAGCATTAACAAAAGGAATAAATGCGGGAACTATGGAAACAGTAAGATTTGAAAGAAATAATTTTTTGTCTATACTCCACAAAAAAACCATCAACCTTTTTGAGGTTTTGGTTACATCGACAATTTTACCTATTTTTTCTTTTTTTAAAAAACCTGCCATTAATTACCCCTATTCTACTACACAAAATTTTCTTATGCTAGAATATAGGACAAATATGGGAAAACTTATAAAACTGCCGATGATAATAAAGACTTTCGGAGACAGTATGTACCCCTTGCTCATTGACGGAGACGTACTATATTTAAAAAGAATAAATTTTTCCCAGACAAAAGTTAATGACATTATAACGGTCAAAAACTCTACAAAATATTTTACCCACAGAATTATTTACAAAGGCAAGGATTATCTAATCACAAAGGGAGACGGAAACCCTTTTTTTGATAAAAAAGTTTTACCCAAAAATGTAATTGGAATAGTAAAAAAGGTTAAAAGACAAAATATTATTCTTAATACTGAGCAGATATATTTGCTCCAATCAACAGTGTACTTTAAAGAAATTATAAAAATAAAAAAAATCCTTGAGAAAAATAAGATAGAAATTGTCTTTTTAAAAGGGCTTCCTTTACACCTTTATTATGAAGAAACCCATCCTAAAAGAATTTATGCTGACTGCGATATTTTAATTTATCCGAAAGATTTTCCAAAAGTTAAATCTTTGCTTAAAAAATTTGGATATAAAAAATTGGAAGATGACCTTTCCGATTATCATAAAAAGCTAAAGGGTAAAGATTCTGAAATATCTTTTACAAAAGCATTAGATGGTTTCCATGTGGTATTTGATATACATTTCGAAATTGTATTTATGATGACCCAGCTTGGAAAACTGAATCATTTATATCCACAAAAGAAAATAGACGAGCTAAGCAAAGAATTTATGGAAGATAAAAAAATAATCAATATAATGGGAGAAAATTTTCCTATTCTTTCCACTACAAATTTGATAATTTACCTCTGCCTTCATCTTTTTCACCATAATTTTAAGGGAGCGTACCGATTAGAACTAATAAGTAAAATAATCGGCAAAGGAAAAATTGATTATTCGGAAATGAAATTGACAGTAAAAAAATATAATCTTCAAAACTTTATATTCCCCTGTTTTTTGTTACTAAATAAATACTACAAAACCAAAATTGATGAAAAATTTCTTGAAGAAATTAAACCTAGTAAAAAAACACTCAGTTACATAAAAAAAGAGGTTTTAAATTCTGATATTTTTAACGAAGAAGAAAGAATAGGAAGCGGAGTAAAAAGGTTTAAAATGATTTTCTTTCTTTCTCCAAATACGTTTTACAAAAAAATACTTACTTTTTTAAACCCTGAGGTAATTTATTCTATATTGTGGGTTTTTTACAGAAGATTTATTACGTTTTTCTGATTATTTTGGACTTTATAAGCTCGTTTGTAAAATCTTCGAAATCTTCTCCAGCTCTTGCTTCTGTTATTGAAAATGTTTTTGAAAGAAAATTTATTATCTTCTCTTTTTCCCATCCATTTTTTATCTTCTCAAAAATAAGAGTGCCTGTTTTATTAAATGTATAAATAATAGACTCTTCTCCATCAAAAATAGTTGACTTATCCCCTACCTTTTGTACAATAAAACCTTTGTTAATTTTGTATTTCATATCTTCAACACTTTTTCTCTAAAAAAACTTTGAAAGAGTTTTTGATCTTTTTTTACATATATGTAATAAAAATCGGTTTTATTTACAAAGGCC
>JAKAEH010000011.1 GCA_021825955.1 bacterium
CAATTAAAGGTACTGCAAGTGTCGGAAGTGCAACTCTTGGTTCCGGCTTAACCCAAATTGAAATAGATACTCCTTCTATGCATTCAACTTCTAAGGTATTTGTTACAGCAACAAGCTTAACTTCAACTACCATTTCCGTAACTTCTAAAGTGGAAGGTAAATTCGTAGTACAGATTCCAAGTCCTCAGGCTAAACCAATTAACTTTGACTGGTGGGTGGTAGGGATAAAGTAAATTAGCATTAAAGAATAAAAAATAGCCTCAGAATTCTTCAGACTAAAAACTTATACAAAAACCTATACATTTAACTTCAAAACTTAATCAAAATTGCTTGACAAATGGGTTTTTCTATGAGCAAAATAAACTAGGTCCTGAAATTATCCTAATGAATAAAAATCTGCTCAGTATAAAAGAGGCAGCAAAAGAACTTAAAGTTTCTTCTCAAACCCTGCGAAGATGGGAAACGAGCGGAAAATTAATACCTCAAAGGACTCAAGGAAACCAAAGACGTTATACCTTAGAACAAATTACAAATTACAAATTACAAACTACAAATAAACAAAAGATAATAAACAATAATCAAGGGAATCAATTCGGATTTGGGCCGGAGGATGTTAACGACGGCTTTAATTTCCGCACTTACGACTTTGAATCTAACTTCCAACCTCTAACTTCAAATATCCAGCATCAACTCTCTACTGACGACCCCCAAATAATTCAGGGTCTTGATAGTTTTTCCTATCTTAGACTCGAAATGTCCAAGTTTTCAAAAGGCAAAAAAGCAACCTTAGGTTCTTTTCTTTTTATCTTTTTTCTTCTTTTATTCACTCTGACTACAAAAATAGTGGTTGATGCATTAAACACCTCAACTGCTCCGCAGCTTCAGAATGCAAATCCCCAGGCAGTCCTTGGAGCTTCCACCCAGGCTCAGGATTATGTATTCAAGGTGAATGTTCCAAGTAGTTTTGCTTCCAGCGCCGATTTTTTAAACGGGATAACAATACAGGGTAAAAGCGTATTTATAGGCGGAATAGATACACAAAATGGCAACATTAACGCAGGAACAGGCAATAGTCACAAGTAAATTACTTCAGGGGTTTATAACTAAGAGTAAAACATTCATTAATCAGAAATCAGCAATCGGTAATCGATGACGATTATTCTTCTTTAGCTTGGATGCCTAAAAGCCAGAGGACGGCTTCTTTTTTGTATCTTCTGTCGCCTCTACTGTTGATTCTTATTGCAGGAAGTTTTCCTCTTTTGCCCCATCGTTTTATTGTTAGCGGAGAAACCCTCAAAACCTGAGCGACTTCGCGGACTGTCAAAAGGTCGGGTAGGTTATTGATTGATATGGTTTGATTAGTCATAGGCTCAAGAGTACTCTCTTGTTAATCAATATGGTTATTAATTGCTTATAAAGTAACAAATCGTATCATCTTTGTCAATAGGTATTTTAAGGATTTTTCTTAATTTAGAAAATCCAATAAAAAAGACTCCCTGAGGAGTCTTTTTTATATTTGGATCAACTGTATCTTATTTAAGTTCAACAGTTGCGCCAGCTGCAGTTAATTTTTCTTTAGCCTCTTCGGCTGTTTTCTTGTTAACTGCTGTCATTACTTCTTTTGGTGCGGCGTCAACCAAGTCTTTTGCTTCTTTAAGTCCCAACGTTGGAACTAATTCTCTCAAAGCCTTGATAACTGCTATTTTATTTGCACCTGAGCTTGCAACGACTACGTTAAAGACTGTCTGTTCTTCTGCGGGTTCTCCTGCTTCTGCGGCTTGGGCTCCAGCTGCTGCTGGTGCTGCGGCAACCATTGCAGATACACCGAATTTCTCTTCCAATGCTTTAACAAGCTCGGAAAGTTCTAAAACGGACATTTCTTCAACTGCTTTTATTAATTCGTCTTTTGATAATTTTGCCATACAACACCTCCTTCCTCCTTAGGATAGCAGCTTACGCTGCCGGTTTTGTTTTTTCTACTGCTTTAAGCGTTAAAACTAATTTTTGTAAATTCCAGTTTAATGCTCTATGAAGTCCGTAAATAGGGGATTTCATTCCGCCAACAAATTGTGCAATTAAGGTTTCTCTGGAAGGAAGGGTAGCTAATTTTAGTACCTGTTCGCTTGTTATAGGATTATTATCCAGGATACCAAATTTAACAGAAGGAAGGTTTAAATCTTTAATCATTTTAGCAAGTTTTTTAAGGGGTTCAACGATATCTCCATAAAGAAACATTGTTCCTGTTGGTCCGTCTAAAGACTCGGGGTTTTCAATTTTAATCTTGGCTTTTTCCAAAGATCTTAATACAAGGGTATTTTTTGCTACAACGTAATCACTCTCAAAAGGTTTTATTGCTTTTTTAAGCTCTTCAAGTTGTTTGTGGGTAAGTCCCTGGTAGTTTGTAAATACCAAAGCTTTAGCTTTTGAAGCTTTTTCGGTTATTTCTTCTACTATTTTTTCTTTTTTCTGTCTGTTTGAACTTACTTTTGTAACTTCGTCTGCCATATTAATAAAAAAACTCGCCTAAGCGAGTGCTGGTCTGAATAACGTTGGTTCCTTGCTTGTCTTCGGTTTTGCCTAGCAAGCAAACTTCTTTACTTCGTTCAGTCCGTTCCTCGGCAAGAATTACTCTTTCGATACTTGCTGTCTTAGGTTCTAAGAGTTTATCAGATAAAACTAAAAGCGTCAAGTGCTAGACAGCAGAGCGGGGAAGAGAATCGGCATATTTTTTAAGATTATCAAGAACGGCTCCAAGCCTTAGTGCTTCATTTGAAATAACCCATTGTCCTGCCGAAGCTGTTTTTAAAGGAATATCTTGGTATGGCGTCCCAATCTCATAATCTACGACAAACCCGTTTGCATAGTTGAATACATGATCCCCGTGGATTTCTTCGTAGTACATTTGGGGCTCCCGTTCTGCGTCTCTGCCTTCTTCGTCTTCCTTTTTTATTTGTACAACGGTATGGCCAAGATTAATTGCTGTTTCTATTCCTTCTTCGTCTTTCCAAGTTAATTCAAATCCGTAATTTTTCCCTTTTCCGGGAAGGCGCATATACAATGCAGCGTCTTTTTGGTTTAATGGCCAAGGCAGGGAAGCTCTTTCTCTTTCGTATGCCTCTTTTGTCGCGGGGCTAAAGACACCCGGTTTTCTTGCCTGTAAAAGTTTCCAGACTTCGGAGAATTTTCCGTAAGTTTTTTCTAATTCCGCTTCTATTGACCTATCTTTCTCGGGTGGCTTTGGAATTTCCGTTTTTGGTTTTGGGGGTTCGATAGGGCTTGTTCCTTCTCCGTGTTCCATACCTAAATGATAAAGAATAGTCGGGTTAAAGTCAAACTAGAGGTTAACCTTAATTCCGGGGGACATTGTAGATTTTAAAGTAGCATTTTGTATGTTTGATTTTTTAACCGCTTTAACCATTGTTTCGATATTTTCTTCAAGTTTTTTTGGCCCAAAAGAAACTTTCCCAACGGTTAAATGAAGGATAGGCGCTTTTGCTTCGGTTTTAAAGGAAATTTGTCCTCCTTCATATTTCTTTACAACTTCTTCGGGTTTTGTACTGATAGTCCCGTTTTTAGGATTTGGCATAAGTCCTCTTGGTCCTAAAACTCTTGCCACTTTTGCCAGCTTTGCCATCATCGATGGGTCGGCTACTAAAATATCAAAGTTTATTATTCCTTTTTCTACATCGGCGATTAATGCATCGCTTGCTACTGCTACTCTTGTTTTCTTGCCTGTTCCGTGGGGAAGAGTAACATTACCGGAAATTCCTCCCGAAACGGTATTTAAGTGAAGCTCTACGGTTTCATCGAATTTGCTTCTTTGTAATTTTTCCAAAAGCGATAATGCATCGGAAAGAGAATATGTTTTCTTTTTATCCACTTTTTCCGATAGGGAGAAGTATGCGGTTGAATGATATGCCTTTTCTTTTTTCTGGAACTTTTCTTTTTTTGTTTTTACTTCCGGTGCTTCCTCAGCTTTTTCTTCTGTTTTTTCTACAGGAGCTTCTTCCGTTTTTTTCTCAGCTTTTTCGTCGGAAGCAGATTTAGCCTCGCTTATCTTTTCGGCTATTTTAACCTCTTTTTTCTTTTTTAATTCTTCTTTTTGCTTCTTCTCGGCTTCTTCGTCGCCTAAAGTTTTTACTCTTATTTTTCCCATATTATTCTACGGTAACGCCCATAGAGCGTGCTATTCCGGTTACTATTTTTACTGCCGGTTCAAGCTCTGTCGTATTTAAATCTTCCATTTTTGCTTTTGCAATTTCTTCTGCCTGAGATCTTGAAAGTTTTCCTGCCGGTTCTTTTCCCGGTTTTTGTGAACCCTTTTCTTTGCCAAGAGCCTTTTTAATCATTTCCGCAACCGGAGGCTTTTTAACTATGAAAGAAAAAGTTCTATCTTCATAAACTGTAATAACAGCGGGGATAACAGTGCCTTTTTGGTCTGCTGTTTTGTCGTTAAAAGCTTTTACGAATTCCATAATAGGAAGTCCGTGTTGTCCCAAAGCAGGCCCAACGGGTGGTGCAGGTGTGGCTGCTCCCGCGGGAATAGTAAGTTTTATTATTGTTTTTATTTTTTTAGCCATAACTTTTCAATTTACTATTTATAATTTACTATTGACTATTTAACGAAAAATAATAAATCGTAAATAGTAATTGGTAAATGGATTAGAGCTTGGCAACCTGGAGAAAGTCTAATTCCACAGGTGTTTCTCGTCCAAATATAGATACCAATACCTTTACTTTGCCTTTTGCTTCGTCTATGTTGTCGATTGTTCCCAAGAAATCCGTAAAAGGACCGTCAACGATTTTAACTGCCTCTCCCTGAACAAAAGCCGCTTTATATAATGGTTCTTCTGTCTTTATAAACTTCTGGATTGCTTCTACTTCTTTATCGGAAATAGGGGAGGGTTTGTTACCCGCTCCTATAAAAGCAGTTACTCCCTGCGTTGTTCTCACCAAAAGCCAGGATTCATCGTCCAGAATCATTTTTACCAATACGTATCCCGGGAAAATCTTTTCTTTAACAGTCTCTTTCTTTCCCTGGGAAACTTTTATTGTATTTCTTGTGGGAACAATTATGTCGAAAATTTTCTCTTCAAATCCCATTGATTCGACTCTTTGCCTTAAAGATTTTGCGACTTTATTTTCGTGTCCGGAATATGTATGAACAATGTACCATTTCGCATTATCGGAAGCAGAGCTGGTAGCTTCTCCGCCAGAGGCGGATTTCGTTTCGCTCAATTTTGCTTGGTCTTTCATTTCTTTCGGTGCCTGAATTTCTTCTGTTTGAGATTTTTCTTCGTTCAATTTTTCTTCTACCTGTTGTGTATTTGCGTCATTCATAACTTTGTTATTTACTATTTTTAATTTCAATTTGTCAATTGTATTTAGTCATTATTTTATTATTAAGGTTAGTAAGTTCGTAAGTATGTAATCCAGTCCTCCCAAATATATTCCTACGATAAGACTTACGATAATTACTACTCCCGTTAACCTTATTACTTCATTTCTTGTAGGCCAAACAACCTTCTTAAGTTCGTCTCTTGTCTCCTTTAAAAAAATAACTGGCGTTGTAGCCATATCAATTGACAATGATACCAGAAATTTAAATCTATGTAAAGGAGAATGTTAGGGGGATTGCTTTTTTTAGTAAGAAAAAAGTAAAAACAGTTGACCCCGTTAAATAGTGCTATGCAATTTAACGGGGTTGACATGGAAATAACCAGGGCATTACAATCAAGAGGTTATGGATAAGAAGATTAGGAAAGTTGTAATTCCTGCAGCAGGCTTTGGAACAAGATTCCTTCCCCAGACTAAAGCAATGCCCAAAGAAATGCTTCCGATAGTAGATAAGCCTGTTATTCAATATGTGGTTGAGGAAGCAGTAGATTCGGGAATTGAAGACGTTATTATAATCACCGGTTCGGTTAAAAGAGCAATAGAGGACCATTTTGATTCTCCCAACGCAGATTTAATAAAAAATCTTGAACAGGGCGGAAAAACAGAATTATTGGAGCAAGTAAAAAGAATTTCCGAGATGGCAAACTTTATATATATAAGGCAAAAGGGTGCTTACGGAAATGCAACGCCCGTTCTTTCTGCGGAGCCGGCAATCGAAGACGAGCCGTTTGCAGTACTTTGGGGAGACGAATTTATTTATGCAACACCTCCCAGACTTTCGCAAATGATAAGGGTACATGAAAAATATGGTGGAGTTGTGATATCGGGAGTCAGGATTGAAAAAAAAGAGGACCTAAAGCGTTATGGAATTGGCGACATAGTGCCGGTTGAAGGGAATGTTTATAAAATTAATGCAATTGTAGAAAAACCGGAGCCCGATAAGGCGCCATCAAATTTAGCAACCCACGGAGCTTATATTTTTCCTCCCGAAATTTTTTCCGCCTTAAAGCGAATAAAACCCGGTAAGGGGGGAGAATTATGGTTAATCGATGCCATAAATCTTCTAAAAGATGAAGGAGTTCCTGTTTACGCGGTTGAAATAGAAGATGCAAAGTACTATGACACGGGAAATAAGCTTGAGTATATGAAAACAGTCGTAGAACATGGTCTTAAGCATCCCGATATTAATGGAGAATTTAAAAAATTCCTCAAAGACCTTGACCTCTGACCAGCTAATAACCCAATAAGCAAGTAAGCAAACTCCAAATAAATATCTAAATGATTTAATGATTAATGCAGTCATTTGCATATTTATCATTAATGTTTAATTGATTTTTTAATAAGACAATGTCAAAATATATTAATGAGTAAAAAATTCCTTATTTTTCTTGCTGCGGCTTTCTTTACTCTGTTTGTTTTTTTCTCCTATTTTGTACATAAAGATGTTTTTACGTCTTTAGATTTTGACACTACGGTAAGAATTCAAAACCATCTTTCAAGGGTAGTTGATACTTCTTTTTCGCTGTTTAGTTTAATAGGGAGCGCAGAAATTGCAACTATTATTTTACTTATAATAGTTGCTTTAACACGTAAATTGAAATCTTTTTTTGTTCTTATTCCATACACTGCAATTTACGCGTTTGAATTATTTGGAAAGATATTTGTGACGCATCCGGGACCTTCTTACAGGTTTTTCCGTTACGATATTGGGTTTCAATTCCCAAGTTCTTATGTGCAGCCCGGTTCATCATATCCTTCCGGTCATTCTGCAAGAACGGCTTTTATTTCAGCCTTACTTTTAGTAATGGTATTAAACTCAAATAAAATATCCGGGTTTTTAAAGCTAATAATTATTTCTGGAGTTATTGTTTTCGATATAACAATGCTTATTAGTAGAATTTATTTAGGCGAACATTGGCTTTCCGATGTAATAGGAGGGGCGATTTTAGGAGTTTCTATGGGACTTTTGGCTTCAATTTTATTTACTTTGCCTAAAAGAAAAGGTTTGAATTAGATTTTATTGGTTTGGAGTTGAAGTAAATAATACTCCGGTTCTGGGACAATCAATATTTACTTCTTTTGCCCTTGCTATATAATTTTGAATGAGGTTTTCTCCTTCTGCTTTTGAAATTGCCTTACTGTCTATTAGCCTAACAGATTGTTCTCCGAAAGAACATTCAGGCCTAAGTTTACAGCCTCTGCAGCCGGAAATTGCTTCTATATTTACTCTCACAAATGGGGATTATAACATTAAAAAAACCGGCAGTCAAACCTAGGAATTAAGCTCATGTTTTATTTCTTCTAAGAAAGTTATAAACTTTTTTTCTTCTTCAATTCTCGGTCTTTTGAGTTCTACGTCTATTATTTTTTTTAATTTTCCTTCTTTCATTATTGCAATTCTGTCGGCAAGGGTAATAGCTTCTTCCATGGAGTGCGAAACCATAACAATAGTTTTTCCGGTTTCATTCCAGATTTTAAGAAGGTAAGAATGCATCTCGTCTGTGGTAATAGGGTCTAAAGCGGAGAAAGGCTCGTCCAGCAAGAGTACAGGAGATTCTACGGCCAAAGCACGCGCTATACCTACTCTTTGTTTTTGGCCTCCGGAAAGCTCTCTGGGATATTTTAATTTATACTCTCCAAGGTTTACCATCTGAACATATTTATTTGTTAAATCTTCGGCTTTTTCTTTACTAAGGTCTTTTGCGTATAAAGGGAATGCAACATTTTCTTCCACTGTAAGCCAGGGCAGAAGTGCGCCCGACTGGAATACCATTCCAACACTTGCCGGTTTTTCTATACTGCCGCCGGTTGGTTTTTCAAGATCAGCAATAATTTTTAGAACAGTTGATTTTCCGCATCCTGAAGATCCTATTATGCACAATAATTCTCCCTCTTTAACATTTAGGCTAAAGTCGGAAACGGCTGTTTCTTTGGAACCGGGATAGACCTTAGTTATATTTTTTAAAACGATTACGTCAGTCAAATTTGTACCTTTCCGCCAGATGCAGTAATTTTTGCCAGACAAAAAAGTTTATTAGGGTAATAAGGATAACCATAATAGCCAAAGAGACAAGAAATACGGAATTTTGGCCTCCGTAAAAAGAATTTACCAATAAACTTCCAAGTCCCAGAGGGTCTTGAGACATACTGCCATTCGGGATATAACTGTGTAAAGCTTCCGCAACTATCAAAATGCTCCATCCCTGTGCCCAGGCGAGAAGCGAACCGGTTATTATATAAGGGAAAATAGAGGGGATTGTAATATACCAAAGCTTTTTAAACCCTTTCAAGCCGAAGATTTTGGCTGCAAATAAAATATCCTCGGGAATTGTCTTTAAGCCTCCAATCATGCTAAAAACCAAATTCCATAACATTGCCATAAATAGAATAAAAATTACTGCGCCTTCAATTGCGTGGAGTTTTATAAAAGCAAGTACAATTACAGGAAAAAAAGCCAAAATTGGAATCGACTGGATAATATCGGAAACAGGAAGCATTATCCTTTCGGTCTTAGGACTTTTTGTTATAAAAAGGGCAATTGGTATTGAAAGAACAAGCGCAAAAACATAGGAAACAAATAAACGAAATAGAGTGTTAAACGAAGCAAGAAGTATATCTTGGTAAGATAAATCTTTTAAATTAACTTCCGATTGAGGATTCAAAAACTTAAAAAGTAGTATAAGAATAATAGTAATTACGGTAAGTACAACAATAAGTGAAGTAAAATGCCTCTTTTTAGAGGTTAAATAGCTAAAGTGGTAATGATGATGGTAATGTCTTATTGCCATATATAACTAGTGTAGGACTTTTTTAAGATAAAATAAACTATGTTTTAGTTACCCACGAGACAACAGTGGGGGCTTTAGCGGGGAAACATTTCAAATTAAGAGGGGATTCCAGAAAAATAGAACACGCTGAGTCAATTGCAGTTTTTTTAGGGGAAGATGTTTTTTATTCGTTTAGAGGCAGGCTTACGGGAGATATTAAATAACCGCAGATTATAGTCCTCACTCTTTCTTCCTATGCTTATTTTTGATAAAATCAATTGCAACGCCGTCTTAGCTCAGTGGTAGAGCAGCTGTTTTGTAAACAGCAGGTCGTCGGTTCAAATCCGACAGACGGCTCCAGCTGAGGTGGCGGAGTAGTCAATCGCTCGTGGCTGTAGACCACGCGGCCGAAAGGCCTACGGGAGTGCAAATCTCTCCCTCAGCACAGGTGCCGGCTTGGCTCAGTGGTAGAGCAAGTCATTGGTAATGACTAGATCGTGGGTTCGATTCCCACAGCCGGCTCTGCTATAATACATTTTAGAAAAGGAGG
>JAKAEH010000012.1 GCA_021825955.1 bacterium
TCTCGGAAAAACAAGAGAAATAAAGTCTTAGACATAAAAAGTATAGTTTAGCTCCGTACTTCTTATCTTGTTTTTGAACCTGAAACTTTGGTAAAATACAATATCATTTAGGTTTTTCCTGTTCTTTTTAAAATGGGTGACTAGTTCATCGGTTAGAACGCTTTCCTGATAAGAAAGAGGTGCATGGTTCGATTCCATGGTCACCCACCAAATTTTCTCCTTAATAACTACTTTCTTTCGAAATCACAATATGCCTAGAGGGCGAGGAGTAGAATTCCGCCAATTACAGTTATTACTATCACGCTAACAATTCCAATTGATTTCCCAAAGTCTCCGGTAGGTACAATTGTAGGCAGTGGTGTATTGGTTGGTAGAGGTGTATTTGTTGCAATTACGACCGGCGGAGTTGTCGGAACGATTACTCCGGTTGGAACAGGAGTTGAGGTTGGCGGAACCGGTGTGGCAGTTGCTGTTGGAACAGGAGTTGATGTAGGCGTTGGCGTCGGTGTTTTTGTCGGCGTTGGAGAAGAGGTAGGCGTTGGCGTCGGTGTTTTTGTCGGCGTTGGAGAAGAGGTAGGCGTCGCAGTTGGATTGCCAGTAGGTGTTGGTGTCGCAGTTGGATTACCTGTGGGGGTAGGTGTAGGGGTAGGTCCTTTGGTTGGTGTAGGTGTCGGTGTAGATCCCGGAGGAGAGGTTGGAACAGGCGTATTAGTTGGGTTTTGTACTCCGGTAGGTGAAGGTGTGGGTGTATTAGCCAAACCCTGACAAATTGTGCTTGTTCCTCGTCCTAATAACCCTCCGCATTGTTTTGCATCATCCGCAAATGCTCCTACTTCGCAAGTATATTTTTTGCCTGCATCCGCAAGAAATTGAATGCTTAATTGAGTAGGGGGAACATATTGTGGAAAACCGGTAACGATATTATCACCTTCATCTTTTACTGTAACAATAAAGCTTTTTGCTCCCGTAACTTGTGTCCAAGAACATGTTCCCATACTTGCTGTGGGCGTTCCGCAGGCAGGTGCCGCACGTTGTCTTATCTCTTGCTGTTTTTGAACTTGGACAATTGTTACAACAAGTCCGGCTATAAGAAGCAATGCAAAGAAAGTGCTAATTAGGCCTTTTTTTGAAAATAAAGGTTGATTAAATAAATTCATATTTTATTGTGTACAAGTCGGACAGGTAACCGTAACTTGCGGCGCAGGTAAAGGTGTTGCGGGACAGGTGGGTTGAGTAGTGCAATTAATGTTGTATACTGTTGGGCTCATTGTTGTGTTTTGAAGGGTCCCGAGCTGAGTTACTCCGTCTCCTCCTGTACATGTAGTTCCGGTGGGAGCTTGAGTGCTAATTGTGATAGATGCTGTGTCTGGAGAGCATGTCCCCCCGCCGCATCCGAGTTGATCAATTGTAAACGTCCATCCTGCTCCCTCCATTAAGGCTTTTGTTGTGGCGTCGACATTTCTTATTACAGGGGGATTGGTTTGTCTTAAAAGACATTGTACATATGAACATGTTAGGGGTTCTACTTTTGCGCTAACTGTAATAACCGTTCCGACAGGCGGATTACCTTTTAAAGTAATAGGGATATCAGCTGAGTGCGCGCAATATGTTAAATTGTTGCCAGCATTATTCGGGCATCCAAAACCGGGATATGTCTCTTGAGCGCCATCAGGACAAGCAGCAAGATTTAGAGGCTTAAAAACAGCTGCATAAGAAGACTTTGTCTGCACAAATATACTCATCAAAAGAATAACTAATAACGATAATAATCCTAATAAGATTTTGTTTGTTTTCATATTAATTAACTCCTGCGCTTATTGTCTTATACCAATCTTCAAAAGTCGGATACGCTGTTTGGTTTTTGTCTATAATTTTAACAACCATAAAACCGCCAGCTCCTATATCTAGAACTCCTGAAACATCTCCCTTATTTAGTGTTATTATTTTTTTTATTATTGAACTTTTTGTCAAAGGTTCGGAAAGAACGATTTTTTCAGTAATTATTATTGAAGTGTTAATTCCTCCCTTTGCTTTAAGGTTGGCATATGCTTCTTTTAAAGTCATACTTTTTTTTGCCTCTTCTTCTATTTTCTCTAAGGCGTCAGTAATTTCCTTAACTCCTGATTTATCGCTTGTGTTTTTATACCCATAAGCTCTTTCTACTTCTACCCACGTAGATACTTTTGCTTCCACCTTCTTGTTTAGAATACTATAAAGTGTGCCTCTTCTAACTGTGGGATCTAAGGAACTGTTTGTTTCTTCGTTTATCTCTTTTTCATTTACTGCAATTCCTCTTTTTCTTGCTTCTTGCTGCAACAAATGTTCCCGGATTAACTCTTTCATAGCAATTTCTCGGGTTTGTGCAGCAAGCGTCGAGGTCTTGTAATCAGAACCCAAAAGCTCTCGGACTTTTTCGTCCAATTCGTTTTTTGTGATTCCTTCACCGTTTACTGCTTTTACAATATCTTCATTGGGAGCAGCGCTTTGCCTGTAGTCCTGTGTTTGATTTAGGAGAACTAGAGTAGTAGGGATTGCGAGAGCAACCAGAGCTACAAATACCCATCCAAATTTTAGATTTATTTTATGTTTTTCTGGATGAACTTCTTTTGCTTGGTGCAAAAGCTGTTTGCGCCTTTCCATTTCCATGAAGTGTTTGTATCTGGCTTCCGAAAGAGGGTCATTTGTCATATTGAAAAACCACAAAAATTAATTCGTCTTCACTCAATACTACTTAATTTGCCAATTCACGTCAATAAGCAAGTTCCTGTTTTGGTTAGTTTGAGTAAATTACTGAGTAGGAATAGTTGTGGTTTGAAGAGGGGGAACGTATGTGTTTAAAAGGGTAATGTTAAGAGGTGCTGTCTCTTTCAGGACGGACTCGTCTTCCCCAATTTTTGAAACCATTGTTTTATCGATAAATTTAATTTCGGTTTTTGGAAGATTGGCTGTGTAAGCTTTCTGGAAAGAAATATTTAAGACTTTCCCTTTTCCAACTACTTGTTTTTGGGCTGAAGAAATGGCGACTGCATAAGAAATTCTTCCGGTGACTTGATTGACTTCGTTAAATAATACAGTTGGGCTTGGGCCAAAAAGTGAGTCAGGCGGAGTTTGTATTGCAACATTGGTTATCTGTTTTGGATCAAATGACAATTCAACTTGTATTCCCGCGATTTCTTGATTTCCTGTATCAAAGGAAACGCTGACAGATGACGGGGAAGCGCTTGTAGCGGAAAGTGCTGCCGGGTCAAAATACAACGAAGTGGTTTTGGCAACTGCCTTTTTTTGAGGAACAGGATTAAACTTGGTCAACTCCTTTTTAATTAAAGTTTTTTCGCTCGTCACTGCCAGAAAAATCAAAAAGATTGATGTTACGGCTAGCGCTATTATTAAAAAAAGTGTTTTTCTTGGCATGTTTTAATTATTTTAAAAAAAACCTCCTCTGTCAACGAGGTAAATCTCCGTTGCGGGTTGCAAAACCGGAAAGGAGAATCATTATGTCTTCATCTGAAATTTTTCCGTCATCATTTATGTCAGCAAGAGTTTTTTTGTCACCTATGCAGGTTGCGTCTTTTGGCTGATTATTTGGTGGTTGAGGTACGCATCCAAGAATTTTGGTGTAATCGGTTAGATTTAAAGTATCATTTCCGTCCATGTCTCCTGTTACAAGTCTTGCTCCGCCTAAATCATTTGTAGTCCCAGCTGTTATAGTTTGGATACCAGGAAGTCTTTTCCATAAAGAATTATCCACCTTAATGAAAACAGAATATGCGCCTGCTGGAGAATTAATGCTGATTGGTGAGGTTTTCCAGGTATATTCTGTTGTAGCTCTGGAAGAAATGTTTGCTGTCGCTGCAATGGCCTCTTGTTGCTGTCCCGTGCTATTTATTAATTTTATACTGATTTGTCTTGTAGCACGGACAGGATCTGGATTATACCCGCTTTTCGAGGTAGTACTTGTGCCAATTCCTGGAAGAGTAAATCCAACTGTTATTTTAGTCCCGCCTTGTGTGGTTCCGGTGGGTGTGGGAGTAGGGATGTTATTGGTAGCAGGTGTTGGTGTAAGGGTAGGGAGTTTGTATACATCACTGGAACAAACGCTATTTGTGCAGACAAGGCTTTGTTGGCAATCATTTGGACAAGCGGAGGAACAAGAGGAACCGGCAGCTCCAGGGGTTGTTTTGCACTGATTGGCGGCACCTCCGCTTACTGTATAAGTGCCTCCCTGGCTTGAAGCGTTAAGTACAACAGGTGTCGGGTCAATAACTTCAAAACGAGTAAATTGAAGAATCGCCGTGCCTGAACCTTTTCCTGAAAAAACAAAAGTTCCTATAGAAATAGATGCTCCATTGGGAGATGTTCCGGTAGTTCCTGCAGCATATCTTATCATTCCGATTGAATTAGCTGAAGCAACATCTACGCCAATGATCTCGTTGGGAAAAGTGGAAGAGGGGGTAAAGCTCACTAGCGTTAATTTGTCTTTCGGAAAACTCAAACTAAAATCTAGCCCTCTTACAGCATCTCCTCCGGTATTCATGTTAAGAGCGATGCTGGTGTTTTGTCCAATGGTTCCGGTAGCTGGATTAAACGAGAAAATAACACCTGTACCGGAAGCACGTTGCCTTATGTCCTGCTGTCTTTTAACTTGAAGAAGAGTAAGAGGAAGAGCAATAGCAACTATAGCAATGATTATTGCCGTTAGTATTTTTTTATTTCCAAATAACTTCCTCATATAAGCATTATAACAATTTAATGTGGAATTTTTGGATCAATAAATTCATTCACAAAAACTCCGAAATCAAGCATTGTCACCCTTCCGTCGCTGTTGCAATCTCCGTTTGCCACGACAGGAGAATTAGATGAAAATTCTTTAGACCACATTCCATAATCTAACATTGAAATTTTTTTGTCTTTGTTTAAATCACACCTAAGTGAGGAAGCAGTTCCTGTAGCAGTAGGTAAGGGTATAGAAGTAGGAAGGCTAACTTTGCAGGTTTTTGAAAAATCATCCCACAATTTGCCTGTTGGACAACACTTACCCAATCCTCCGCAGCCAGCTGTATAGCATTGAGGAGTGCAGGAGTATCCACTTCCTGTTATCGTGCCGCACTGGAAAGGAGCATTATATCCGTTATAATCGCAACTTTTTCCTTCATACGAAGCAGGAGCTGGAGTAGGAGTTGGGTCTTGGCGGATTGGGGTAGGTGTTGGTGTCAAAGGTATAGGAGTAGGAGTTTTAAAAATCATAACAGGAGTCGGAGTTGCTCCGTTGTAGGGAAGACAAAGAGCTTGTGAATTACAAGATAGATCAGTCTCAAAAGCTCCGGAAGACACAACTCCTCCATAACAGTTATAAACCCAGACTAAAGCTTGTTTGCACGCATTACATGTAGAATATGCTTTTTGGCCACATTGACCATTTGTCGGACAGTTTTGGCAATAAGCATAAGAGCTTTGAGGCAATGTAGGCAAAGGGTTAGCTATTGTAGGGATAGGTGCCGGTGTAGACGTTGGGTTTGCGCTTACGTTTCCGCAAACAGAACCGCAACAATATCCCAAGGTTGTTTTGTAAAGACAAGTATCAGTAGAAGTAGGGCAGCATATTATTGCGCTTCCCCCACATCTTACCGGTTGTCCCCCGGAGGGACAAAGATTAGGGGTAGGACTAGGAGTGAGCGCAGTGTTTGGATTTAGATTTGTACAGCAACGGTCTCCATATTTTGTCCCGCTGAATACTCCTGTATTAGGATCTATTCCCTGACAGGCAAGATCCGCATTAGCTCCAGGGTACGGATAAAGATATGGTGCGTCCTGCGCGCAAGAAGGAGCATTAGTACAGTGATTTGCGTACGGCCCGGAAAATTGAGGACATCCTGCATCGTATGATGCTCTTTGTCGAATGTCTTGTTGCTGATTAATAAGAGTTAAAGTTATAGGGATGGCGAGAGCGAGAGCGGCAACGGTCAATACACCGATAAAGCGTTTATATGAAGAAAAAAGATGTTTTCTGATAAAGTCCATCAAAAAAAATACGGATGTAAATCCTATCTTTATAATAAGTAGCTTAAATTGCTTTGTCAATATTTACATTTAGTGCCAATTGGTATATTATTTTCTTCATGTTGCTTTCAGACAGGGATATTAAAAAAGCCATCAAGGAAAAAAGAATTATCATAAAACCAACACCTGATTTTGATACCCAACTTGGCTCCAATTCCATAGACCTAAGACTAGGAAAAGTTTTCAGGATTTTTGACCACAGTAAATATCCTTACATTGACCCTTATCAAAAAAATATCGGACAAGAAATCACCCGCGAAATAAAAAAGAACGACCAGGACCCTTTTATTATTCAGCCGGGAGATTTTGTTTTGGGAACCACAGTCGAATACATAGAGTTACCGGATAATTTGGTAGGGTCGCTTGAGGGCAGAAGCAGTATCGGAAGGCTTGGGATAATTGTCCATTCGACCGCGGCAAGTGTTGAGTGCGGTTTCCGTGGGAGAATAACGCTCGAGCTTGCCAATATGGGGAAAATGCCTGTCGCTTTATATCCCGGAATGAGAATTTGTGCAGTAGCTTTTATGGAGATGACTTCATCTGCAGAAGTTCCTTATTATAAGAAGAAGAATGCAAAATATGCGGGGCAGAAAGGTCCTTCGCAGTCTAAAATAAACGAAGAGAAATGAAACATAAAGTTGGTTTTGATTTAGAGTTAAATGTCAATCCTTTTAAGGGATTATATATCGCTTTGGAGGGAATTGATGGGTCGGGAAAAACGACTCAAGCAGAAGAGCTAAAAAAATATTTCAAAAGCCAAGGAAAAGAAGTGCTTCTGACTTTTGAACCGCAAAGAAAAGGAATAATTGGGGACGTAATCCATCAAGTTTTAAGACATGAGGTTACAATCCCGAGAGAATCTATTCAGTATTTGTTTGCAGCTGACCGCGTAATTCATATGAAAAAAGTTATTGTTCCAGCACTTGAAAAAGGAATGGTTGTAATTTCTGACCGTAATTTTTGGTCCAGTATTGCATATGGAATTTTAGATAAAGAGTTTGAAGACAAAAATTTTGATAGAAAAAATTCCGATCAAATGCTAGTTGCTATGTCTATCCTTTCAATGTACCACCGGTTTTTAGCACCCAACTTTACTTTTTATTTAAATGTTAACGTTAAAACTGCAATGAGACGAATTAAGAGTATGGAAAGGAAGGCAGAAATCTATGAAAAAGAAAAATTACTTACTCGCACAAAAGAAATTTACGATTGGATGGCAAAAGAATTTGATGATGACATAATTTCGATTCTTGGGGAAAGACAGATTAGTGAGGTAACCCGGGATATTGTGGAAATTATTTCTCAGCGATAACATTCAGCCAATCACTTTCTAAAGGATAAAAATTGTGACGGAATAAATGCCCCAGATTTTTGCTTCCGTAAAACCTAATATCTTTGAATCCGTTTTGTTTCAATAATTTTTCAATAAGTTCCTGGTTTAGATAGGCAATTTTTGCAGAGTTCATGGCTCGCGGCTTCCACCTTTTACCGTCAAAGTTTAGAATTTGCATATTTAGCGTAAGTAAATCTGTTGGTTTGCGGAAAGGATTATAAAATTCCAGAAAGGCGTGTTCTCTTTCCGGTCCATATTTTGATTTAGCCGAATTAAAAGCAACAAGCCCTTGATTCACCTTAAATACTTTTTCATAGTTCACTATTTGAAGAACCATTAGCGAATGTGGTTTTAAAGCAGCAGATGTTGCAGCAAGGACTTTTTTTAAATCTTCCGCAGTATGGGAAAGTGCATTTCCCATAAATATTGCAGCATCAAATTCTCCACGCCTTTCTTTCAAAAGTTCGTCGTACTCGCCCTTCATAAAGCTCACTCTTTTGGTAACAGCATCAGGAAGTGCCAGAGTCTTAAGTTTTGCGGTTCTTTCCATGCGTCTGCTTTTTTCAAGGCCTAAAACCTCAAAGCCTTTTTTTGCAAGCGCTATATCATGTTCTCCTGTCCCAAAACCTACATCCAGAATTTTCTTAACCCCTTCTTTTTCAAATAATTTTGTAAGATCAGGGACTTCGTTTCCAAGCCTTTCTCCCCATTTAACGACTAAATCGTAGTGTTTTGCCAGCCAATCGTGATATTCTTCATCCGAGCTTAATGGAATTTGGTCGCCAACTGCAAACCTGAAGATGTCACCTGTTGCAATGATTCCTATAAGTACTCCTTCAGAATTAACGACCGGAAGTCTTCCGACATCTTTTAGCATCATTAGGGATTGTGCTTTCATAAGAGGTGTGTCAGCTGAAATTGTGACCGGATTTTTGCTCATGATTTTTTCTGCAGGAAGGTTTAAAATTTCCTCGACTTTTTTCTCCATTGCTTCAAAATCTCCGGAGAGTAGTGGCTCTTCAACGAATTCGCGAATAGAGGGGAAAAACTGTTTTAATATATCGGATTCTGCGATAAATCCTACAACTTTTTTTTGCTCACAGACGGGGACTCCGTTTATTCCAGACCCAAAGATAAGTTTGGCAACGTCTTTGAGCTTGGCGTTGACAGATACATAGTCTACCTGATGTGACATTGCATCTGATACTTTCATGGCTTTTTAGACCCTAGATAATTTAGCACTAGCAATTAAAAATAGCAAGAGTTAATTCCTGGGAAGGCTTTCCCTGATTGTGTTTACAAAACGATTGTTGTCCCAGGTTTCCCTATCAATTGCAAATCTTTCCACCGGTTTCTGAATTGACTTTCCTCCAAGGATAACAGTTGCTTGCTTTTCCAGACGGCTTATAAAACGGAATCCGTTAGATGTTAGAAGGTCATCCATTCTTTGGTAGTTTGGAACTTTGATAATTACTGCCGCATGAACACTGGAGCGCTGCCTTCCGTCAAATGCTGGTGTTGTAAATGACCAATCTAAGATCTTAATAAGTGACTGAGTCCCAATTCTCGGAGGCCTTTCAGCATCGGACGCATCTGCCTTTTTTTTACCTTGTAGGTTGTTTGCTACTACCATTTTATTCAACCAGCTATCTCCCTGATCTTGCTGTGCATCTTCAATAATCGCAAAAGCGACTACTTCGTCCAGCATGTTGCGTACCGCTAAGCCGTGGTTATAGGGTCTTTTTAATGCCTCAGCTAAATCCTCAGGTCTCTTTGGAACTCCCGTGAAGTGGTGACGATTCCCTTTATTCCTTAAAAGTCGTAAATATGTCTGTGCAAATTCGGCGAGAGCACAAGGATCATCTTTGTCGACCTCTTCCACGCGCTCTACGACTGTTCTTAATTTTTCTCTTTGCGGATCTTCAGAAGGAACGCTTAAGTTAAATACTGAATGAGGCAGAGATGCGCCACCATCTAATAAAGGAAGAGGCTTTTGTGTTGCGTCTCCATCCGGATGTGATGTTTCTTGTCGCGCTGCCATAAAATTTAACCTCTTTTCAGAGGTTGGACTGTATTATATAGGATGCATTATAGGTTGTCAAAGAAAAGGAAATATTAATAAAATGGTAATATTTCGATGAGAAGCGTTAACCGCTGTGATAAAGCCTTTTTTTATGGCAATGGAAATTTGGTTGCAAAAGCTTTTACTTCTTTGTAGATTTTTAGTAGTTCTTTATTCTTCCAAACTCTACGTCTAAAATCTTTCATGAATGGA
>JAKAEH010000013.1 GCA_021825955.1 bacterium
CATTGTAGCTCCTACCTTAAGAAACTGGTACGTTCTAAAAGCAGCAACACTTGTATCTAAAGTCATCTCCGTACTTATTACTCCGCTTGCCATTCCGTTTAGCTGAAACTTTATTTCCCTAAGTCTTCTTACAAATTCATCCCGGTCTTGCGGAGCTCTTAACATTCCCCTTCTTGCAAAACCGTTAGGCAAATACTGTGAAGTTGCAAAATAATGCATCCACCCGAAAACTATATTTGTAAAATCTGCTGCTTCGTTCATTTCCGGAGTTTGGGAGTCTGCTATAACCAAAGTTGTATCAAATACTCTTCCCGCTCCTTGTGCCGCTGTTTTTAGATATGGAAAGGTGTAATTTACAATATAGTCTTTTACAAATTTGGGAGACAAGCCTCCATGAGCCATAAGTCCTATGATACTTTCTGTTTGGGAAACCACAATTTTTGGCACTCGTGCGGGGTCCTCGTAGGTAGGATAAGCCTGAAACCTTTCCCCAAATCTGGTAAAGGCAGGATTCTCCGGAGTTCCCATAAAAGATTTATTTTAGAGATTAGTTTAAGCTTTGTAAAGAAGGAGTTTATCGCAAAAAAACAACCCACTGCCATAAAGCAAATGAGTTGTCTAAAACTAATTTAGTTTTATAAGATATTTCCCGAATTACCATCCGAGGAGTTTATCCACGTTCCGTGGCTTTCCCCTCTGTAAATCCAACCCCACCAGGGTTGAAGAAAATTACCGTATCCGGGGAAATATTGGCCTATCCAATCAACGCTTCCGGGACATACTCCATTGATATTGCAACGATAGTCCACTGTCCCAACGTTTCCATGTGTCGGCCATGCTCCTGTAGGAGCAAATTTTCCGGTAAATGTTCCTCTATATCCTCCGGACATATCTCCTACAACAGGAGAATCTATCAGAGAACCAGAAGGGGTATTTTCCGGACTTATCTGACCCGGAACAGCATAGAATTGTCCATCGTAAGTCACGATTGAACAATAGGTACCTTCACCTGTAGACCAGGCTTGAATATGTCGTGTAAAATAATCAAATGCCCAGTAATCTCCTGCTACTCCTGAATCAGCGTCATTTCGGACTTTCTCAGTAATATTTACTAAAGGTTCTCCCAGATTATCACCACAAGCAGATTTATTTAATTGTTTATCCGGATTAAAGTTTCCGCTTATATTTCCATGGTCGTTATCGCCGTGGTTTGGTTTTTCATCTGCTAAAACCCGTGTGGAATAAAATACAACAGCTAAAACCAGCAAAGTAAACAAAGAAAGGCCTAAAAGAAATTTTTTCAAATTACTCACCTCCTTTCTTTTCATGTAACAAATACAATAATTTCCTAAAATGAACTGAAAGTGAACAAAAAACAACCCACAGGATTTCCCCAATGGGTTGTTTAAAAAATACACACAAATTATGGTGTTACATTTGCGTGAACTTTAGCATTATTAGTAAATGATGCATCCGCATCAATAAATCGAAGATAGGGACTGTCTCCGGAAACCGGAGTATAACCTAATCCTGATATATTATTGTGGATCATTTTATCGTTATTTCCCTGATCAGCAATACCGGCTTGATAACCACCATAATAATTGTTGTAAACACCATCGCTGCTGATAGTATTATTTACAACTTTTACATTAGTTTGTGCTAACGGAGAATTATAATTCTCATCGATATTAGTTAACCAAATACCGATATCGTTATTTCTAACGGTATTTCCATCAATTATTGTTCCCGTCGTATACGCACAAATTCCACTTGGAAGACAAGGATTATATGCGGGACCACCCACAACGATTATTCCACCGGAAACGGTCGAACTACCGGTATAGGAATTACCTGTTACAGTATTTCCCCTTACTTGGGCACTCGCTCCATATCCGATTTGAATACCGTTTTGAGCTATATAGTTGACATGTCCCTGACCGGTTACAATATTATTTCTAATATCTGCCGTTGTTCCAAGTCCGTTTGCAACTATTCCGCCTTTTTGATAATTGGTAAGAGTATTTCCCCAGATTTTACCCGAGACACTGCCTGTACCAAAACCACGGTAGTAAATTGCAACTCCGTGTTGCGTACCATTCAAAGGAGTTTCTCCGATATCGTGAATGCTGCTATTTTGGACATCAACGGAAATGTTGTTTACATCGCCGTTAACCAACACTCCAAAATAGTTTGCTCCATAAATATTTGCTTTATTCACAGAGCCGGAGCCATTATCGTAATATACTCCGATATTACAGCCAGCTGCATTAACTGTTCCTGTAATATCTCCCGGATTTATTAAAGCTGCCGTCATATTAATGCCGTCTCTCCAAAATCCTGTGGGAGTACAAGTAATTGGACCGAAATCTCCCTGTGTTTTAGTGGCAAATGCGGGAGCAATCATTGCTCCGAGCATTAATGCTCCTGCTGCTCCCCCTATTAAAAGTTTCTTGAAATTCATTTTATTCACCTCCCTTCTCTATAAACCTAAAATATAAAACTTAAAATTTAAATAACATATTGTTTCGTGTTTCAATTTAGAGGTAATGTATGGAAAATAACGGGGATATGAAAAACCTGCCTTTTTCATTAACTATTTTTACGCTGTTTAAAATAATTTGTCAAGGAGGCGAGTTTGACTTTTAAAGAGGATAGTGGTATAAACTCTCCTGGTTTTCACAAGAAACAAATTATATGGCATCTAGCTATTTCGAAAGAGACAGACGGGATTTAAGCCAGCTTCGGGCAGGAAGTGCTTGGCACGGTAGAGCAGAATACGGAAGAACTTCTTTAACAAACGAAGAAACTCAAGCTATTAAAGCACAAGGAGATGTACCCGTTTCTTTGTCAAAACTTGGCATCAGAATAAAAGATGGAGAAATTCCCCAAGTTCAGGCAGTATGGGCTCCCATGGGAGTTACTCTTTCCATTGACGAAAAAACCGGAGATGTGGTTTTTCCGGGAAAACAAGTAGAAGCTGTGGCCATGGCTTTTGACGATACCCACTTTATACTTTTTGACCATTTTCAAGGGCCAAAACCTAAAGAAGAAATTTTATACAGAAGAACTTTTGATGGAAGAGGCATGTAAGTTATCCTCTTGACAAGGTCTGTAGAAAAGTTTTACGCTAAATAGTGGACATGGTGAGTTTATGATTGCGGAGATTATCGAAAACATTACCCATGGAAAGCAAACAGCCGAGCATCCTCAAGGCGTTGCTTCCTCACCTCAAATCGACCACAGCCAGACTTGGATAAGATTACAGGCTATCACAAAAAGAAGACATATGGGCCATTTCCCTACCCCCAACCTAACTTCCGAACCGGCAAAAAGAGTTTAGAGAGGTTTTAGTTTCGTTTTTCCGTTTTTATCTTCCAGATCATATCCTAATTTTTTGATTTTATGCCTTAATTGGTCTGCCATATGATATCGTTTTTCTTTTCTTAGAGATTCCCTTTCTTTAACAAGCATTAATACCTCTTCCGAAACTTCGCCGATTGCTGTTTTCTTTTTTACTTCCGCCAAATTCAGCCCCAAAATTTTGTCGAATTTAAATAAACTCTCTGCTTTTGCGGAAGTAGGATAATCGGATTTTACCAATTCCCAAACAACTGCCAATGCCTTAGCCGTATTTAAATCGTCATTTATTGCATCAAGAAATCTTTCTTCAAATTCCGCGCATCCTATTTCGGGCTTATCCCATGTTGATAGTTCTTCTCTTAAATTATTAAGAGCATTTTGAGCTCCTTCCAAACCTTCAAATGTAAAGTTCGTTTCTTGCCTATAGTGAGTCTGCAAATAAAGATACCTAAGAGCTAAGGGCTCAAACTCCTGTTTTTCCAATTCGGAAAGTGTAAAGAAATTATGAAGAGATTTACTCATTTTTTTCCCGTTTACTAAAATGTGTGCGCCATGCACCCAGTATTTTACGAAAGGACTTTCTCCGGTTTTAGCCTCACTTTGTGCAATTTCGTTTTCGTGATGAGGAAAAATCAGATCTATTCCGCCTAAATGCAGGTCTATTTTATTTCCTAAAATCGACTGGGACATAACCGAACATTCTATATGCCAACCCGGTCTTCCTTTTCCCCAAGGCGAATCAAAACCCACTTCTTCTTCACCTACCGATTTCCACAAGGCAAAATCCTGAATATCCTCCTTTGAATATTCATCGGAAAGAACTCTTGTTCCTGTTTTCAATTCTCGTTTTTCAACTCCGGAAAGTTTTCCGTAATTTGGAAACTTTGAAATATCAAAATAAACCGAACCGTCTTCTTCTACATAAGCAAAACCTTTTCTAACCAGGTCCTGGACATATTCAATCATTTTCTTTACATACTCGGTGGCTTTTGGCTGAAACGAAGTTTTTCGTATATTTAATTTTTGTATATCTTCAAAAAAATATTTCGTGTACTCTTCGGAAATTTGACTTATGGTTAATTCCTTTTCTTTTGCCTTTTTGATTATTTTATCGTCTATATCCGTGATATTCTCCACGCTTTTAACTTTGAATCCATTGTATTCCAGCGTTCTTTGCAATATGTCGGAGAATAAGAAAGTCCTTAAATTTCCTATATGCATATGGTCATAAACGGTAGGTCCGCAGGTATACATGGTTACGGCCGGAGGATTATTTGGCTGAAAGTCTTCTATTTGTTTTGACAAAGTATTATAAATTCTCAACCGCCTATTCCTCCTTTTACTTCTGCCCTTCGCTGTTCTCTTTGCAGGGCAAAATCGGGCTTTTTCTTTTCTTTCTTTTGTTCTGCATCAATTTCTTGCATTTCCTGCCTTTCTACTCTTTCCGCCGGCCTTTCCTCTTCCTTAGAAGCTCCTTCCGCACGTTTTATTAGCGGGCCATAATAAACTTCGTTATGCAGTTGCTGCTTTACTTGCTCAAGCTTTACTCTGTCCGCTTCTTCAATTTGCTCTTTAGACATAACAGGTTCTCCGCTTTGGGGAGCTGAAGGAGCATAAAGGTCTTTTACCATATCTTTTACCTGAGCTTGTGCATCTGCCTGCGAAGCTTGATCCTGGGGTGAAGCGTTAGCCTCCATTTGTTGTCCCGAAGCATCCGAACCCGTAACTTGCCCCGTTACCGCTTTTACGGCATTAACAGCCACATCGCTTACTGCCTTGCCTGTTTTTTGAACCGTACTTTGTCCTTTTTCTAAAACTTCCCCTAAAACATCATCCTGATTCATAATTAATACTCGCTTCTCCCTTCAAGAGCCCTTTGTAAAGTTACCTCGTCAGCATACTCTAAATCTGCTCCTATTGGAAGTCCTCTTCCTATTCTTGTGATTCTTATATCCGGATTTTGAGCCTTCATTTGTTTAGTTATATACATAGCTGTTGCTTCACCTTCCATCGTCGGATTAGTCGCAAGTATTACTTCCTTTACTTCTGATTTTGGATCTTTGAGTCTTAGAAGAAGCTTCGAGATATAAATTTCATCCGGGCCTATATTGTTTAACGGGTCAATTTTTCCGTGCAGAATGTGATATATACCTTTATATCTTCCGCCTTTTTCCAAAGCCAAAACGTCCAAGGGCTGCTCAACTACACAAACAGTAGTATGGTCGCGGCTGGAATTACTGCAAATACTGCATGGGTCGCTTTCCCCAATCATAAAACATATTGAACATAAAATTGTATCTTTTTTTAGATTTTGTAATGAACTAGCAAACTTATCTAATTCACCCTGAGGTACGTGAAGAAGGTAAAATGTTAATCTTTGAGCTGTTTTAGGCCCGACGCCGGGTAATCTTTCGAAAGACTCTATTAAATTTTGTATTGCTTTAGGAATAATCATAGGTCGCTTTGCTCCAATTTCTAATTTCCAATTTCTAATGAGTTCAAAAATTTGATTTTGGGATTTGTTTAGAAATTAAAAATTGAGAATTAAAAATTTTTGAGGCCATTTGCAATAACCTCGCTTACGGATATAACCTCTAATTTCGAAAACTTCTTTTCTTCGGGTATAAATATTGTATCCGTTACCCAAACTTTCTCTATTTGAGAATTCTGTAATATTTCATGCGCATTTTTTGTAAAAACAGCATGCGTTGCAAATGCAAAAACTTTTTTCGCGCCATTTTCCAGAAGAAGTCTTGCCCCGTCTACAGTCGTATCTCCGGTTGCAATCATATCATCCACTATTACTGCTATTTTACCTTTTACTTCCCCGTTTAGCTGACTGTCTTCAATTTTTCCTGTTTCTAAATCTCTGTCTTTTACTATTGTCGCGTAAGGAATATTTCCCAAACTTTCCGAAAGTTCTTTTATTCTTCTTATGCCTCCCATATCCGGAGAAACCAATACGAAAGATTCCTCCCCCATTTCCGACTGCAGAGCTTTTATTTTTTGCGCAAATAAGGAAAGCGCGGATAAATGTAAAACCGGAATGGAAAAAAGCTCGGGTACTTTTATGGAATGCAGATCAAAAGCAACAAATTTATCTACTCCTACTCTTTCAAGTGTTTTTATAATAACTTCTAAGGAGACTGCTTCTCCGTCTCTGAATACATGATCCTGTCTTTCATAGCCCAAATAAGGAACGACTGCGGTCACACTTGAAGCACCGCTTCTTTTTAGAGCATCCACAATAAAAAACAGCTCCATATAGCTTTGGTCCGGAGGCGTACTTGTTGACTGAAATACAACAGTTCTTTCATCAACTACCCTGTCTGTAACCCTTACTCTTCTTTCCCCATCGGGAAAAACAAAGATATCAAGTAAAGAATAATCGGCATTTAAATCTTTTGCTGTTTTTTCTGCCAAGGGTTTATTTGAACTTCCGCTGAAAATCATCATATTACTGGCCTAAAAGGCCTCCCAATCCTCCTTGCATGGTTGCAAGTTTTTTGGCTGCAATTTCCTGCGATTTTTTAATTGCTTCATTAACTGCTTCTTTTACGTCGTTATCGTTTTTTCCGTTGACTTTTATTTCCTTAATTTTCTGGTCTCCGGAAATTAATATTTCTACTCCGTTTTTTTCAACTCTGACCTCTTCGGACTGAAGTTCTTTTTGAATCTGCATGGCCTGGTCTCTCATTTTTTTTAGATCACCTAATTGTGAAAAAGGATTATTCATAAAAATATCACCCCCTTAATAATACGAAAATATCTACATTTATTCCAGTAATTTCCAACATAACATCTTCTATTATTTTTTTTGTTTTATTTTCTTCGAGTTTTTCTTTATGGAATTTATAATTTGTTTCTATTGTCAGCTTCTTCCCATCAAAACTTCCTATCGAACATCCTCTTAAAACTCCGGCAACTGAACGGTTATGGGAATTAACTTTTTCTATTATCTCCTGCCATGTTCTTTCAAGGTTGGCAGATTGCCTACCTGAAGAAGAATTGGAAGTCGAACTTTGCTCCGAAGATGAATTTTTAACTCCTGCTGTAGTTCGACTTTCACTTAGCGAGGCCTGAGGTTTATTTTTCTCTTCTACAGCCTGCCGAGCGTCATCTTCAGCGTATGGTAAGCTGCCAACCGGCTGTGTCCACTCCACAATTGCCAATTCAAGCGGCATCTGTTCTAAAACCGCAAATTTTGTATCCAAGTATGCTTTTGAAAATAAATCTACAAGTTTTTTTATTTCGTGTATTTCAAACTCTTCTGTTTTTTCTTCATTTTCTAAAACACCGACTTTTTTAAGTAAATGTGTATGTAGACCGTTTATTAATTGTTCAAGAAAATATTTAGTGTCCACTCCGCTTTCCACCAAATCCGAAATCAGTTTAAAAGCTTTCTCCTGATTTTTACCCTTAAGAAAAGAAAGCATTTGATTTACTTGAAAATCTACGTTTGTAAGCTTATATTTTTTTTCTACCAATTCTTTTGTAATAGGTTTTCCGTTTGATAAAAGAACCATTTCTTCAAGAATTTTTGCTCCGTCTCTAAAACTTCCTTCCGACAAATGCGCTATTGCCGCCAAACCTTCTTTATTAGCTTCGATTTTTTCCGCCTTTACAATTCTTTGAAAAGACCTTGTAAGCTCTTCTTCCGTTGCCTTTTTAAACATTATCTGGAAACATCTGGAAAGAATTGTTGACGGAATCTTATGGGGCTCTGTGGTGCAGAAAATAAAAACAACGTGCGCAGGAGGTTCTTCAAGAGTTTTTAATAACGCGTTAAAAGCTTCTGTAGTTAACATATGGACCTCATCTATTATGTAAACTTTTCTATTAGCCTTGAAAGGCGCTAACTTTACTTTGTCTCTTAAATCCCTTATTTCATCTATTCCCCTATTTGATGCTCCGTCTATTTCCAAAACGTCCATATTGTTTCCGTTTGTAATGGAAACGCATTCTTCACATTTATTGCAGGGTTCTATTTCTTCTTTTGTTTTGTGTTTCTTTTCTATATTATGCTTTTCGCAATTTATTACTTTTGCAACAATCCTTGCAGTTGAAGTTTTCCCAAGACCCTTTGGTCCTGTAAAAAGAAATGCATGAGTAAAGGAATTACCGGAGAAAGCGGAATAAATACTTTCTCTAACAGCAGCGCTATCTAATTCTTCTATTTTTTGAGGTCTGTATTTCCTATAAAAAACCATATCCTGAAAATTTCTAATTGCTCTAATTATTCTTCGTGATGCAATCCTAAGAGATGCATTAATCCGTGCTCTACCAGCTCATCAACTTTATCGTCGACAAGCATTTCGTCTCTTGACGCATCTTGTATAACCTGAGGAAAAGAAAGAACAATATCTCCGAGTCTTAAAATATCATTTGGGGACTGAATAGGCTGGCCTTCTGTTTGGGAAAAAGATAAAATATTTCTAGTCTTATCTTCCCCTTTATATTTTTTTGAAAGACTTCTCATTTTTCTGTCTCCGACAATAGCTACGGAAACCTCGACAGGAGAATCAATGGAATTTTTATTTACCACATTTTCAACTGTGTTTTTTATCCTTTTTCTGTTGATTTTATATCTGCTTTCAACAAAAATCAGAACGCTAACTTTGTTCATGCTTATGCTGTCCAAACTTTTTTCGCCTTTCTTGCATCTTCTGCTTTTTGTTTTCTTGCCAAAGACGGTTTAAGATAAAACTCTCTTCTTTTTGCTTCCTGCAAAATTCCTTCGGACATTACTTTCCTTGAAAATTTTCTTATGAGTGCGTCATCACTGTCTCCGGGCATTTTTTTAACTACTACCATAATAAAACACCTCCTTTAAATTACATTTCGGTATTTTTTACCGGTCCTAAAACGTGGAAATGCAAATGATTTATAGCTTGCGCTCCTCCGCCATTCACCGATATTCTATACCCTTTTTTATCCAATTTG
>JAKAEH010000014.1 GCA_021825955.1 bacterium
ACCGCAAAAGCCACAATTAACCTCACTGACGCAGATACAATAAGAACCTCAGTGACCTTTATAGCTATACCTGTTATTTGGGTAAGCGTCTTTTCGATCATAATCCTGATAGCCCTAGGAATCACTTTAAAAGTAATGAAAAAGATCTAACCTAATCACTAGTCACTAGAAAATATAAACTAGTCCTAGTCCCATAGCTTTTTGTATAAATACCGGTATAATAATTATTAAGACGAACAGGTAAGTTTCTAAAAAAAATACCTCCACTCCTAACCCCGAAAATCCCAAAAATTCCAAAATGGCGTTTCCCCCAAAACATCAATCCAAAAGACATGTCTGACAACAAAATCACCTACCTATTGTTACTGCTAAAAGTCAAAATAAGTAAAAATAAGGCTTGTGTAAACGAAGACGATTTTGTGAAAAGAAAGGTTATATAGTAAAAATCAGGTAAGAAAAACTTCCCCGAGACCTAAATTTTGGCATTTTAAACCCTAATACACCATATCGAACTACATCAGGCAAATTTGACCCTCTAATGATATTCAAAGATATACATATATATACTCCCTAGGCATGGCGTCTTTGACTAAAGTAACCATGAAAAATGACATGTAGCCTTAGAAATGAATTTTGTTTTCACATCAATTTATTTATTTATTAGATATTTCAAACTATATCATTTGGATTTGATTTTCTTACTCTAGGTTATTGACAAGCATATATATATTGTATTACGCTTTTGGTATGAGCAATATAATCCGTATAATTAGTATAATCCCGAATCAGAATACGGGTGCTGCGGTAATAATTGCTGAAACTATTAAAACTCTCGGTCTGCCCTTTGTGAAAAACAATTCACAAACGTGAAAAATGGAAATATTAGAATTATTTAAAGAGTACTTACTTAACAAAAAAAAGCCGGCATCAAAAGCCACGGTCAAAAACTACTCCGCTGATATCAGACACTTCGTGAAATGGTTTGAGGAATCCTATCAACAAACCTTCATTCCCCAAGCCGTAAACACTGTGGTTGCTATCAGGCATAAAGAGTATTTAAACAAGCTTTCTCCCCGCTCATATGAAAGACATGTCTCGAGTCTCCGAAAATTCTTTGCATATCTTAAAGATCAAGGCTTGGCTGATTCTTCACCTTTTGAAATCCAGCCTATTACCCAAACAACCACACCAACTGATCTTTGGAAGAAAAAGGAATTCAAAGAATATCTTTACAATCATGGTTCATCATATCTTACTATAAAGAACTATATCATTGACGTTCAGGGATTCATCAAATGGATGGAAGAAGCACTTGAAAAACCGGGGTTTGAAGTAATTACGCCTGAGCTTATCGAGGAATACAAACAAAGGCTTCTTGCTCTTAAAAAGTTCTCGCCAAGAAGTATCAATAGAAAGCTTTCTTCTATCAGAAAATATCTTTCATACGCCAAAGCAGAAGGGCTGGTGCCTGATGTAGAGGTTTTGGCAGTTATGCTTCACAAAAAACCAAAAGAGACAATGAGCCTTGACCAAATTACTCTTGAGAAAAAAGAGTCATACTCGCTTTTCCCTCCGGTCAGGCTTATCCAAAAAATTTTTAAGCCTTATGAAATTGCAGAGGATAAAATTGCTTCAAAGATAGCTGAAAAAATCCGGGAGAAAAAAGAAGAAACTCAACCTTCTAATTCAAGGTATGAAAAAATCCTGCACCAAATCAAAAACATCAAAAAGGAGTTTTATGCTCCCTATGATATCTCAACTGCCTCCTTTCCAATTCACAAAAAAATTTATCACCATGTAAGATACACACGCCCCAACTGGTACAAAAGGTATCACACATATTCATTTACTAACTATCTGCACTTTGGGGTCTTGGTAGTTTTTGCATCCGGTGTCGGCTACATAATTTTCCAAAACTTGTTTGTCGCTCCTCATAAGGAAAATAACTTGTTTGCGGCTGCTCCTTCGCGCGTCCTTTCTTTTCAGGGAAGACTAACGGACGCACAAAATAATCCTATTACCGCGGCTACTGACATCACTTTTGCAATTTACAATGCTGAAACAGGCAGTGTCTCTCTCTGGACAGAAACTCAAACCGCTATAACCCCTGACTCACAAGGCTTCTTTTCTGTTAATTTGGGGGCAACTACTCCAATTCCGGGCAATGTCTTCACAGATAACTCTAGTCTCTATCTTGGCATTGCTATAAATGGTACCCCCGAACTTGTTCCGCGGCAAAGACTGGCATCCGTTCCTTACGCCATAAATTCTGAAACCCTCCAGGGAATGGTTCCGATCACCGATTTAAATGCCGGGACATCAAATGTTTTACTCGCCCTTGACTCAACAGGTAAACTCACAATAGGAGGAAAAGCAAGTCCTACCTTTGAGGCAACCGGAGGCGAATTCAAACTTGCCGGTAAATCCTTGGTTTTGGCGACAAGCACAGGATCAAACGGAAATATAACCCTTGCACCGGATGGGTCCGGGAAAATTGACCTTCACTCCGCTCTTATTAATTCCGGCAACTCGGGGACTTTTCCGGGGGCAGTTGAGGTAAACGATAAATTTGTAGTTATTGCAACCGAATCGGCGGTAGCGGCTTTTATCTTAAACAACAATACAGCAGGCGGAGATATTTTCACAGCATCATCTTCAGGTGTCACCCGCTTCACGATTGCAAATGACGGACTACTAATTATGAAAAAATATACAACAGATGGCGGGCTTCTTTTTGCAAATTCAAAAGGCGAAGTCTATCAAACAGGAGGCGGCACGTCAAATAAATGTCTTTTAGGGGGCACTTTGCCTGTCTGGGGTTCTTGCGGAACCGGAGAAACGCCATTCTGGACACAAGGAACAGGTACAATTTACCAAGCAAATTTAACCCAAGATTTTCTTATCGGAGGAACAGCGACTTCAGGAGCCAAATTTTCCGTAACGAACGTTGCATCGGGAAGTCCGGTTGCATCCATTTCAGCAACTTCTACAGGAACCGGCATCTCTTTAAACGGAAACGGGACAATTCAAAGTCTTTTAAATTCGAACTTAACCATTGGCGGCAATACAACAGGCAATATAATTTTGAGTCCAAACAACGGACTCGGAAGTGTTGGGATAGGAACAACCACACCTATTGGGGTGCTAAACGTAAACGGGACAGCTCCGGGGAAAGCCCTGACAATTCTCAATGAAACTGGGGGAAACGATATTTTCACGGCATCTGCCGGCGGCAACACAAGGTTTGTAATAGCAAATAACGGAAATGTCGGAATAGGAAATTCCAGGCCTTCTTCTGCTCTTGATGTTTGGGGACTATCCGGAACTGCATCCGTCGCTTCCTTTTCAGGAAATACTTCATTTGCAGGACTTGTAATTGATAATAGCGGAACAGGAGATATTCTAACCGCTTCTTCAAGCGGAATGACTCGCCTCACACTAACTAACAACGGAAACTTGGGCATAGGGACAGCAACTCCGGGTGCACGGCTTCAAGTCGGGAATCAAGGTGACGGCTCTATTGCTCGCGCAAACTCATGGAACACTTTTTCAGACATCCGCTTCAAAGACAATATCAATGTAATTGGCGATGCATTAAATAAAGTGCTAGCATTAAATGGAGTCAGCTTTACATGGAGGAATTCCGGACTCCCGTCAATTGGATTTGTGGCTCAGGATGTAGAAAAAATCGTTCCCGAAATTGTCTCAACCGATGCTTTCGGCTTTAAGTCTCTTGATTATGGAAAGATAACGCCACTACTCGTCAATGCGATTCACGACCAGCAAAATCAAATTTCCTCTCTTATGTCCGGCGTTATCAACACCGGGACCGTGGTTGCTTCAGCTCTAAATATCACAACCGACTCAATTACCATAGCCGGACAAAGCCTTAAAGATTTTATTGTTCAAACCATAAACACTTCAAAAATTACCCTAATTTCTCCTTTGGTAGAAGCGGATCAAATTAGCACTAATTTTATATCTCCGCTAGCAGATAGCTCTGATATTTCCTTGAGCTTGAATGATTCAAAGCTTACAATTCACGAATCAAGAAATGCTTCAAGCTCTGCGGTTGCTGAATTTGATAACAAAGGAAATGCCACCCTTTCCGGTACACTTACAAGCTCAGGAGTAAACACTGGTGAAGCTACGGTTTCAAACCAATTATCAGTCAATAATTTGAGTGCCAATAACGCAACTGTGGCCGGAACTCTCCGTGCAGATAGGATTATAGCAAATAATATTGAAGGGCTTGATTCCCGCATAGCCTCAATAGCCGCGACATTTTCGAATCAAAACCAAAGCTCGGTTTCAGGGAATTTAAGTCTTCAGCCACTAACAACAAACTATCAACCAATAACTAATTTTGTAGACATCTCTTCTTTCTCTGCAAATTTTGCTACTTTTCACGAAGGACTTATAGCTTTCGGCCCCACGACTCTTGAACAACTGAGCGTGCTCGATTCTATTTCAATCGGAACAAATTTCACAATTAGCAGTAATTCAATAAATCTGCTAGGAGGAGACCTGGAAATTCAGCCGTTGAGGCAAGGCGGAGTTTCTTTCCTTGCCGGAGCGGTAAAAATCGAAGCTGACGGAAATTTGAAAGTGAATGAAAATGCCAAGTTTGCCAAGGATGTACAAGTTATGGGAACCCTTTCAGCAAACGTTATTTCTCCTCTGCCACAACAGGACTTAAATGTCACGCTTCCTGATTCAAGCCTTAATGTCCAGGACGGAACAGGCAATAAAGTACTTTCTATCAATCAAGTGGGTGATGTGACAGCATCCGGCTCCGGTACTTTTGGAAAATTGAACCTTTCGTTTGCTTCACCTGCCTATGCTTTAAATGACACCCAAGCTGTTGCAACCGGATCTGCAGGAACCGCAACCCTTAAAAAATACAGGACAGAAATAACTGTCTATAATCCCTTGATAACGAAAGACTCGCTTATCTATATAACGCCCGTCGGAACCACAACTTCCATTTTGTCTCTCTTAAGACAAACTCCCAACACTCTTTACACCCAAGGGTCATTTACTGTCGGAGCAAATTCAATTGCTGGGCAAGATATACAATTTAACTGGATGATAGTCAATTAGAGGTTATTGGACGAAAACGTTAAGGATATTTCCTCTGTCATCTGAAAACTTAAAGTCCCCAGAATCCTTTAAAGCAATTGGCAAAGTTGATTTTCCAACCTCTAGATTATAAGTCGCAATTGTATCCGAAACGCTTGTTTCAGTTATTACTACAGCTTTTGATGCGGTATTAATCAACAAAACATTGCTTCCTTTTCCCATCAAGAGAACTGCTTTCTGGGAAAACCCTTTATCTGAAAGAATTATAGGAAATGTCCCCGAATTTAAGACTTTTGGTTTTGTAGGAGTTTTGAGAGGACCATTTGGTGCAAGTGTCGGAAGAACTTTTTTTGGACCTGAAAGATTGGTATTCTTATTTAAAGACCAAACAAACTCGGCTATTAAAATTATAAAAAGCACAAGACCCAAAACTAAAAGTATTTCTTTTTTAATTTTATTTTCTTCGTTTTCCATACTAAAAGTTAACGGCAAGATTGCTGAACATTGAACCAAAATGTCGGATTTGTACAAGCACTATCAGCATACCAACCAGTAACATACGTTCCGCCTCCTCCGCATGTGGTTTGAGCGCTTGCAGGCCCTACTGAAGGACAATAGTTCATGAGACTGTTAGCGGTGCAAATTTTTGAAGCATCGAGCATGTAAAATCTTTGTTGCGGAGTGGAAGACCAAGGTGTGTTACAAACTTGAAAAGGAGGATAGCTCAAATTATATTGAATAGTTCCGTCACAATTATAATCCCAACCGCCATCCGACCTTGGAGTAGTGAAATTATTCGTCTGATGAGGAAAAGCATTTGCATCCGAATCAAGGCAATCATTGGTATTAGCATTAAAATAGGTATTTTGGACATAATTTGAAGTATCAATTCCACTACATATTGAACTTCCTCCTGTTGATTGTGCATAACCATCGTTATCATTATCAGGATAAAGAGTATGGCAAGAATCTGCCCCTTGAACATAGGTTACGTCAACTGCGGAAACGGGCCAACCCGCGGTAATAGTTACTCCTGTTGTCCCTGAGAATTGGTCTCCTCTATATATTTTAACTCCACTGTATTTCCCTGGAAGAGAGACGCCATATGCGTTATAAATCGTAGTGGAAGATGTGGTAACAAAACTAATAACGTAAACCGTTCCTGCCGTAACATTAACGGGAGTAGTAAGCGTTGCTTTTGTCCAAGTTGTATTCGACCCTATGCTACCAGATGCAAGTTGAGCACCTGTGTCCCGATTATAAAGATATACTGTTGCTCCGCCGGTTCCTCCGAAATAGCCCCAAAGCTCTGTGATCTGCCCATCATGAACGGGTGTAAATTCCCATCCAAAATTATATTGACCGGTAGACCAGATAGAAATAGGAGAACCGCTCTGCTGAATTGGGTTGTTAACAGGCGCAGGAGTAATTATATAAATTCCGCTTCCCGTATAGGAGGTGCCAACGCTGTTTGTGGCGAATCCAGTGTAATAAACCGTAGAACTTGAAGGGAGACTTGATACCGTTTGGGTCCAGACTCCTGTAGTTCCAGTAGTTGAAGCGCAGGTACCGTTCGAAAGCGACGGTGAGGTAGTAGTTTTTGACCAGCAAATTCCTCGACCCGTAATAGCTGCTCCCCCGTCTGATGTAATATTTGCTCCAAGCACTGCCGATGTCGCCGTAACACCAGAGCTGGTAGGACTTGTTATTATAGGAGCTGTTGCGCAGGGACTTGTGGAACCTGCTACGGGAGCAGAATCCCAGCTGCCTGAATCGTTTATTGCGCGAACCACATAAGCATAGCTTCTACCGCAAGCAAGAGATGTGTTGTGAAGAAATGGAGATGTAGCGCTTGTAGAAACAGTAGTTCCAGGGGTGCAGCCTGGAACAGCGATTCTATCACAATAATAAAGAGAGTAACTGTTTGCAGGCGGACCTGAAGGCAAAGACCAGGTAACTGTCGTGCTTGTTTGGCTAGTTGAGGAAACCGATGAAATCGTCGGTTGACATGGCCTTCCTGAATTATTGTCGCAATCATTTATACCGAGTTTTATACTGTCATACATCCAGGTATAATTTCCTGCCGAATCTTTCCAATAAACTCTTCCGTTAAATGTTTTATTACCTCCTACGCATTGAGGCCCAGCTGCCGGACTTCCCGTGTCGACATATCCATCATGGTCTGTGTCTTTAACCATGTTTCCCAAAGTCTGGTAAATATTTGGATTTGCAGGGTCACAGTCAATTCTTGATTCAGAACTGAATCTTCTTACATAATTTGTGGGAAGCGTCGATGAAAAGAGCTGCCCTATTATGGAACTATCCGCATATCCGTCTCCATCTGAATCCGGAACCCAAATCGGTCCTTTTGCAATTGAGGCGCCTCCAAACCTGACTATTGAACCGTTTTGAGATAAAACGCCGTACCCCACTTTTTTATTCGGACCAATTGTCAGAGTCTTACCTCCTGTAATAGTTAGGGTCGCTGTATTTGATAGACTGAACGCCCCATTTCCCATGTCCACACCGTCGGAATTGTATTGGAGCTGGCAATCAGAGGAAATAGTATAATCGCCTGATGTTGGCGCAATGCATCCAGTCGGAGCAGTAAATTGATATACAATTCCTGAAACTGCCGGGTTAGCAGCCGGATTATCACCGACTAAACAATAAGAATAAGTTTGGCCGGCGACAAGTCCCAAAATGTTGGCGGTAACGATATTGTCCGCAGATATATTTGTCATTGTTTGTGTAGCGGTAACAGTTGGCAAACTCGAACAATTAGAGGTTATTCCTGCCCCCCATCGGAACCATGCTGTGGTATTTGCTACCCCATTTGGATTGACTCGTCCCGAAAGCTGTGCAACTGTTGAAATGTAGGCAGGCGTAGAACCCGTTATAACCGTCGGATCAGGTGTTAGGGTTAAAAAGCTTTTGGGCGTTCCTATATCGCTGAAGGTTGTCGAACTGTCAGCATATGAAGTGCCGTAAGTATTTGTCGCTCCGAGACAATAGTAGTAAGTTGTTCCAAAGGCAAGTGGCGGATTTAACAGTTGAGTAACATTTACTGCAGTGCTGCCAGACCCCTCAGGTTGCAGCGGCGTAGTGTATGCCATTGAAGCACATGTTGCAGCGGCATTAGTATCCCATTTAAAGAAAGCGTTTGTTGCAGCTCCGCTTGGGTTTACTCTCCCATTTAAAGTAGCTTGTGTTGTCCCGATTGCAGTTTCGGGATCTCTGTAAACAGCAGGCTTTGAGATGGTACATGTTGTTAATTTATATATTTCAATTTCTGAAGGCGTGAAATTGTAAGCGGAAGGACTTCCTCCTCCACCATCTAAATATGTAAATGCGCCTTTACTTGAAGGGTTTTCGAAATTCGAAGAAGGATTTGTATAGTGGACACCTGCAGCATTCAGAGTTGAATTTGGCATTCCAAGATCGTGTCCCCATCCCCAAGTGGGACCGTAAGTTGAGTTGTTGTATGTTTGCTGATTGGAATAATTTACAACACCCAACTTATAATTTGATGTCAAATTGAACAAAAACGCCGTCGTGCCTTGAATTGACCCTAAAAGACCCCAATCATAAGGGTTGAAACCTCCAAAAACCTGATTGTTGATCTGATTTTTGATTAAGGTAATTGTGCCTCCGGTTACTCCGTTTGTTTTAGTATGGAAAGCAGTTGCGGTAAATCCGTCACTACTCCCTTTATATATCAAAGTTCCTTGAAATTTAGACGTACCCAGCCAACCTTTCATAGTTGTTTCATCTGCGGAGGAAGCAATAACAGAACTAGGAAACAAAGCGCAAGATGACCCTGCTAAGCTTGGCGTATTAAAATTTTTTATGACTCCGTAGCCCGGAGTTGGATTTGAGTTGGATGACTGAAAACAATAATAGTACGGAAGTCCGGAGAGAAGAGATGTCATCTTATAGGTAGCAGGATAGTAATTTCCGTCCCAAGAACCCGTTGAAACGGTTGGAGATACATTTGGCATACTCGCACAGCTGGCCGGCAGTGTAGCTGTTTGCTGCCAGCGGAAGAAACCGGTAGAAGCAGCGCCGTAAGCATTTACTCCCGCACTGATTACGGCTGAATTGTC
>JAKAEH010000015.1 GCA_021825955.1 bacterium
GGGAAAAATGGATGCTCTATTATCTCTAAATACACCAGCGGATTGGCAAATTCTTGAGAGAATATTTACAGGAAAAGATAGTGATAATGTTGATTATCAAATTAAGTTCAACACGATGTATACGGCAACAGAAGCGGAGAATGTAATTATTTCGTGGCTTAAAGATATGGGGTATTCCGAAGAAAAAATTGAAAAAATTCGGCAAGCTGTTTATTCAGATGAAGTAAAACAAAGTCTGGCTCGACAAAAGGAAATAGTCGAGGATCAGATAAAAACAATTAAGATACCCACGATCATGTTTGATGGTAGGAGGTATGACCGAGCAGTTGGGCCAGAAAAACTTATTAAATAATAAATAATTACTATGGAATTAGACGAACAAAACAATCAAATACTTTCAAAGCGTGAACGGAAAGAATTACGGCAACAAGAGAAAATTAGGAATGAAAAAGCACAGGAACACTTAAGAATAGTTAAGAAGTGGATGAAGCGACTTATGATGTTACTTATGATTATAGGATTAATAGGTGGAATTTTCTGGTATGGATCAAATAAGCCAGAGACTTCTACTGATGAGATTCTTTCAGTAGTATCTGACGATTGGGTTAAGGGCAATAAAGATGCCCCCATTACAATCGTAGAATATCTTGATTTCGAGTGCGAAGCATGTGGAGCATATTATCCTGTAGTGAAGCGTTTATCTGAAGAATATAAAGACGAGGTAAAATTTGTCGTAAGATACTTTCCTCTTCCTGGACACAAAAATAGTATGACATCTGCACTTGCAGTAGAGGCCGCTGGTAAGCAAGGGAAATATTGGGAAATGCATAATATTTTATTTGAAAATCAAAGAGATTGGGGAGAAAAGCAAATACCAGATCCTAAAATTTTTGAAAAATATGCCCAGCAAATCGGGCTTGAGATAAATCAGTATAACAAGGATATTGCATCACGGGAGTTGAGGGACAGGATAGAGCGAGATCGTAAATCAGGACAAAGACTTAATATTCAAGGTACACCGTCTTTTTTCCTAAATGGCAAAAAAATCGAAAATCCGCGAGGTTATGAAGATTTCAAAACGTTAATACAATCCGAGATTTCTAAATCATAGAAATTAAATAGTAGTGTAGTTATAAAGAATTAATCGTGATAAAATACATTAATAATAATTAACTTAAATAATTAAAATATGAAATGTCCAATAGATGAAACAAATTTACAAATGATGGAACGACAAGGGGTCGAAATAGATTATTGTCCAAAATGTCGGGGTGTATGGCTTGATCGCGGAGAACTAGATAAGATAATTGAGAAAAGTAATCAAAGTGCACAGAACAAGCATGATGATTTGTATCCTAATCAGAAATATTACGATAAACATGGATATGGAATGAAGCATAAAAGAAAAGGAATGCTGGGGGAATTATTTGATTTTTAACTATCAATCTGGCTACTCAGAGTAAATAAAACATGTCTCAGCAATCTGAACAAAATAACGCATGCGATTACTGTGAATCGGAAGTAAAATCTTCGGTGACTACGGTAAAAATAAACTGGAAAAAACTACTCACAGGGATAGCTGGTGTTTCTGTGGTTCTTGGTTTCATCTTAAGCTTTTTACTTGTTTCGCCCGCACTAGTTAGCGGCATTTATTATCTTGCCATTCTCACTGGGGGTATTTATGTTATAAAGGGTGCGTGGAGAGGACTTTCAAAACAAAAATTCTTCAATATTGACTTTTTGGTGGTAATTGCATCAGTCGGTGCAATGTATCTTGGGGAATTGTCTGAAGCAGCCGCAGTCATTTTCTTTTTCTCTCTAGCAGAAGCATTTGAAGAATACGGGGTCGATCGATCTCGTCGCGCGTTACAAACACTTCTTCATAAATCTCCACAAACAGCAACATTTCTTGATGGTAAGAATATAGCCGTAAGTGAGGTACAGGTTGGACAGATAGTGTCTGTGCGACCGGGAGAGCTCATTCCGCTCGATGGGAAAATCGTCAAGGGTTTATCTGCTGTCAATGAGGCAACAATCACTGGCGAATCCATTCCCAAAGATAAGCGTGAAGGCGATACTGTCTTTGCTGGAACACTCAATGAAAACGGGTACCTCGAAATTGAAGTCACTAAAGAAAGTAAAAACTCGACCTTTTCAAAGATTATTGCGCTTGTTGAACAAGCACAAAGGGCTAAAGCTCCAACACAGGAATTTATTGATCGTTTTGCAAAATACTATACACCTTCCGTTGTTGTGATTGCGGTTTTTATTGCAGTGCTGGCCCCTCTTGTAACAGGAGATTCTTTTTCGATTTGGCTTGAGAGAGCAATTATTCTTCTTGTGATTGCTTGTCCGTGCGCTTTAGTTATCGCAACTCCAGTGGCTATAACCTCGGCTATCGGTGGAGCTTCAAGAAAGGGTGTCCTTATCAAGGGAGGAAAATATTTAGAGGAGCTGAAAAAAGTTAAAGTCATTGCGTTTGATAAAACAGGAACATTATCACTTGGAGAACCGTACATTTCGGATGTTGTTGCTTTTAACGGATTTACTGAAGCGGAGATTCTAGAGGATGCGGCTGGTCTTGAGCAGTTTTCCTCGCATCCACTCTCAAAAAGCATTCTTGCCTTTGCTAAAGAAAAAGGAATCAATCCACACGGCATGCAAAACTATCAGAATATTGCTGGAAAAGGAGGTAAGGCGACATGTATGGTATGTGATGATATAGAACACTGTGTAGGTAATTTAAAACTTATGGACGCACACGGTATTTCTACTAAAGAAATTATTAAAAAAACTGAAAAATTTGAACAAGAAGGCAAAACAGTAGTCTTAGTAAGTGAAGGAAAACAGATAATGGGGGCCTTGGCTATCGCCGACAAAATAAGAGATGAAGCAAAAGAAACGATAGAGCAACTTAATAAATTAGGAGTAAAGAGTGTAATGCTTACAGGCGATAATCAGCATGTCGCTTCGTACGTGGCAAGGAAACTTGGTATATCAGAAGCTTTTGGGTCACTTCTTCCTGACGAGAAAGTTAAAAGAATTCAGATACTCAAAGATAGATGCAGTTCGGTCGCCATGGTGGGTGATGGAGTGAATGATGCTCCCGCACTTGCTCTTTCAAATGTCGGTATAGCTATGGGCACAAAAGGATCAGATGTGGCGATTGAAACTGCTGACATTGCTCTTATGAACGACAACATTCTTAATATTCCACAAACAGTCAGCTTAAGTCAAAAAACTTTAAGAACAGTCAAGCAAAACGTGACTGCTGCACTTATTGCAAAAGTCGCATTTGTGGTTTTAGCAGTCTTTGGTATTTCAAACTTGGGAATTGCTATAGCAGCTGATACTGGGGTGGCTATTCTTGTTATTTTGAATGGTTTGAAACTCTTTAAAACTTCTTAAATAAAGATCTGGCTTAAGGTTGAAAAGCATGGTATTTTTTGGTAAAATATATAACCTATGTGGAAAATAAAATGGGTTGTTTTGGTTGGAATTGTAATGCTTGTAATACCTGTTATAAGTATAAAAATCAAAGGTTCTGAACCAGAAACAATAAAGAGATTTGTAGTTAAACCTTCTAGTGATCTTCCGGAAGGGCAAATAAAGGAATATGAGGTAAAGGCAGGCGATACATTTGTAAAAGCATTGAATGAACAAGGTGTTCCGTATGAAGAAGCTACTTCAATACTTACCTACTCAAAAGAAGTTTTTGATTTTGCGAAAATAAACACTGGTAAGCTATTAAAACTGGTATTTGTTAATGAAGTTTTTGCCGCTATGGAATACCCGCTCAATAGTGATGAAATTATTCACGTCAAAAAAGATAATGACGGATTTAAGGTTACCAAGGAGGACATTCCTTATGTTGCGAAAACAGTAACAGCTAAAGGAATAATCACTGACTCGCTTTTTGTGTCAGGCGAAAGTGTCGGACTTGAAGATAAAACTATTTTAAAGCTTGCTGATATTTTTTCAAGTGATATAGATTTTACTACTGATATCCAAGAAAACGATTCTTTTTCTCTGGTCTATGAGAAACGAATGTTAAACGGAAAAGACGTTAGTGATGGAAAGATATTAGCGGCTAAATTTATAAACAGTGGTATTATTTATACTGCATTCCGTTATAATGATAAATATTATAGTGAAGACGGGCAGCCCCTTGTCCGTCAGTTTCTTAAGTCTCCTTTAAGTTATGCACGAATAAGTTCTGGCTTTACTTACAACCGAAAACATCCAATTACCAAACAAGTCAAACCTCACCGAGCAATTGATTATGCTGCTCCTAAGGGTACACCTGTCATTACTACTAGTGATGGGAAGGTGACCACAGCCAGCTTAAAAGGTGGGTTAGGGATAACCATAGAAATAAAGCATGGAAACTATCTTACTCAATATGCCCATTTATCAAAAATTGCTAATGGTATTAAAAATGGCACTGATGTAGCGCAGGGGGATATTATCGGCTATGTAGGATCGACAGGTACTTCAACCGGCCCTCATCTACAATATGCGATGTTAAAAGACGGGAACCCAATAAATCCGCAGACCACTGACTTTCCTAGAGGAAAATCAATACAAGATTCTGAAATGGCTGATTTTAATGCAATAAAATCTCAATTTTTATTTAACTAATCAAACGCTCAAATTATATTTCTCTAAACCCATTGGTCATTCCGATACTTTAAATTATGAAAAGAAAAGGGTTTAGTATAAGAAATGACAAAATTGTTTTATAGCAGTTTGTATAATTATCCACAACAGCCGCCTCTTTGAGGTGGAGCAAAATTAAGGTCAAGATCATTGCTTAAGGTAATTGCCATTTCACTTATTACACCTTGGGCTTTTCTCTTAGTGTTTATCAAATCATTAATTACTTTATTTTTTCTGACTTCGTTTAACAATCCCTCGGTTTTTGCCCTCTGCTCTGCCATCCCAGGAAAATCTCCTTGTTGAAAAATAGCGGAGGTTCGTTGAGCTTCCTGAAAATCTTTTAGTAGTTTTTGCGCTTCTTTGTCGTTATTGTATATTTCAGTTGCCTTTTTATAATCTTGATAATCTTTTGTTTTTTGAATGGCCCCAGAAAACTTTTTAATTTCTTTATCCAAATTGTTCATAATATTTTTAATTTAAATTATTTATAATATTATTTCTCACCATAAAGCATATAACCTGCATTTTTTAATTTATCTTTACCTATTAAGTCGTCGACCAAAAGTGGCAATTCTACAATTGGGGCGGTAAAACGCCTATCCATTTCCACTAAATATTTTTCTTGCATTGCTTTCCTTTGTTTTAAATAGTCATTGGTAATAATTGATTCGGGTAATATAAAATTGGCTACAACAAGACTGGTAGGAACACCGATAGTTAGAAGTTCATCCATAGCACGAGCCGCTTCTTCAATCGGAGTGGACTCAGGATACATCACAAAACTGAAAGTCGTTTGATTAATGTCCTGTATCATATCTATGACTTCTTTGAAACGTGACTTGGTAATTTTATCAATTTCCGTTTCACCAGTTGAAGAAAAGGTTTTAATTTCTATTTGTTTACTCCAATCAACTGGCAATTCCAAAAGCCTTAATGTGTGTCCAGTTGGAGCAGTATCAAAAACGACAACCTCAAAATCTTTTCTCGTAGCAAAATCAATAAATTTCTCAAATGTTGCCATTTCTTCAGTGCAGGGCGAATTCAATTCTTCTTCAATGGCAATTACTCTTTGTTTATCATATTTTTGTCTGGCCTCAACTAAAATTTTATCTTTGTATTCGGCAACCGCCTTAACTGGATCAATCCGACAAGCCCATAAAGTTTTCTCGCCATTGATTAAAGTTGGCTGATCAATCACATCTTGCTCAAAAATCTGGCTCAAATGAGAAGCTGGATCGGTTGTTAAAAGCAGTGTTTTATAGCCCTGTTCAGCAATCCACAAACCTGTTGCGGCTGCTACCGAAGTTTTTCCTACTCCTCCCTTGCCGGCAAAAAAGATTGTTCGTCTTTTATTATTTTGAGGAATGAGCAGTTGTTTTATTTTCTCGTCAACTTGGGGAATACTATCCAATACAAATTTACTTTTATCTATAGTTATTTTTACTGGCTGATAATTTTTTAATTTAAGAGCTTGCTCATGAAGCTTTTTACCCATTTTAATCAGCGATTTTTCGCCCTTAATCTCGCCTGGTTCAAGCTCTATCAAAGTAATAGGGATAGAAAATTTATTTTTTATGATTTCCAAAAACTCCTGCTGTTTGGCAAAACGCGCCAACATAAACGGATTATTACAAACATCTTGAGGGTAAATACCATTGATAATGAGTTCTTGTGAAGTTATTTTAAGCTTCAAAAGCTCAGCAATTGAACGCTCTGCTTCATAAATCGGAGTTACTTCAGGTCGCAGAACAAAAACGAAAGTGGTTCTGGAAGTATCTCTCATGGCTGCGATGGCTTGGTCAAATTTAGCCTTTGACTCGGCTAGGGCAGCGGCTGGACCAATACAGGTTTCTCCACCACCTTCTTTAGCGGCCTTTTCAATAACACCGCTCCATTCTACTGGCAGTTCCAGAAGTCGTAGGGTGTGCCCAGTCGGGGCAGTATCAAAAATCACTACTTTATATTCAGGTTCTTGCAAGAAATCGGTAAAACGATCGAAGGCGGCCATTTCTGCGGTGCAAGGTGAATTCAATTGTTCTTCTAAAACCACAAAACTTTCTTCTGGAATTAAGCCACGAAGCGGAGATAGGGTTCTTTCTTTGTATTCTGCTGTAGCCACATCTGGGTCAAGTTCCATTGCAAAGAGATTTTCAGTTGTTTTAATCTTCGTAATTTTGTGGCCAATTTCTTGCTCAAAAACATCCGCTAAATTTGAAGCTGGGTCGGTCGTAACAATGAGAGTTTTCTTTCCAAGGCCCGCAAAATATACCGCGCTTGAAGCAGCCATTGTTGTTTTGCCTACACCGCCCTTGCCCGAAAAGAAAAAAAATTTTGTATTCATGTTATTTTTTATTTTGCATTGATAAATTTTTTAAATTCTTCGAGCGTTGGATATGCGCTGGTTTTAACGATTTTGCCCTCGTAAGTTGTAATTGGCAATACTTTTAGTTGCTGTTCTTGGATCAGTTTTATCACCTCAGGGTTTTCTTTGAATTTTTGGGGGCTTTGAGTGATAAGATAACGTTCAACCTCTATACCCAACTTTTTAACTTCTGCTAATGTGTCTTGTAAGCTAATGAGCGTCTGGTCTGGATTAGGTCCGCATACGCCAGTTGAACAACACATTGGCGGATCATAAATGACAATTTTTTTATTCATATTGTTTATTTAAATTAATGTTTAGCATTTTAATGTTTTTTCTTTTGTTGCAATAATTTTTGTCAATAATTCCTTTAATTCTTTTATTCTTTCTCTATTAAGCGAATAATAAATCCATTTGCCTTCTCTGCGGTTTATGATCAAACCGCTTTGCCGTAAAATTCCCAAATGGTGCGACACTAGATTTTGCGGAAGTTTTAATTCTTCAAATATTTCACAAACACATTTATCCCCTGAAGCGAGAAACAGGACAATGCCAAGCCTTGTATTGTCGCTCAGGGCTTTTAACGGTTCCAAGAAAGTAGTTTTTTGTTTCTTATTATTCATAATAACACATCAAGTTATATTGATATGTTATCATATAAAAAATAGACTGCAAAGAAGTATTTTAATTTTTATGAACTAAGTGATATTTTCTTATTATTTAATAATATTCTGCTTTTTAAACACCCCAATAATTCTCTTTTCTCAATATCACTCCCTTCCCTTAATACATACTTGGCATAACCTCGAATATCAATGTTTGGTATATTAACTTTTTCTTTAGTTCCTAAAAGGAATTTTTGAAGCTTTGTAAATTTCTCAACATCAGCTTTTATTTTTTCTTTAATTTGAATTTCATTGATATCTATCTTTTCAATTAATTCTTCAAACTGTTTTAGAATATCTTTTTCTTCTGTATAACCACATTTACAATCAGCACCTCTGGCTTTCGTACAACCGTAATACACATATCTTGTGACAGTGCCATTTTTGTATTTCTTAAATTTCTCATCAGCAGATATTCCTGATCCACAAAGTCCACAAGTCATCATTTTAGTGAAAGCAAATTCTTTGTTTTCAACTCTCAATACATTACTTTTCACTTGCTCTTGAACTAGGTCAAATAATTCTTTAGTAATTAATGGTTCATGTTTTCCTGTGTACCAATTACCTGATTTCTTAGGATACTCAAATACTCCATAGTAGAAAGGGTTGTCTAGAATTTTGTAAATATTACCTAAACTTAAATGTTTCTTTCCAACTGCTGTCCTGAAATTAAGATCAAACCTAAGCCAGTTGTATATCTTTCTTCCACTCCAATGATCATAAGCTACTTTCTCAAACATCTTTTTAATTGTTAATGCTCTCTCTGGATCTACTGATACCTCACATTTCTTGTCTGTTCGTTTTTCATTTAAATATCCAGTAGGTGCTACTCCTGGTCTTAGTCCCATTTCACATCTAGTTCTCAATCCTCGTTTTACATTTACACTTTTGTTATCGTTCTCTAGTTTGGCTTGAGAACATAGAATCATTAAAAGAAATTTTTCATTTGGTGAGTTCTTAAAATGTTGCCCATATGTACGAATCTCTAAAAGCAGTTGTTGATCCATTAAATCAACGACACTTCCCAAGTCACCAGCGTTTCTGCTTAATCTATCAGGTGCCCAAGTTAGTATTCCATTAAACCTACCTCGTCGTATATCTTCTAGTATTTCTTTATAAACAGGTCGCTGTCCTGATTCTTTGGCACTATGTGACTCTCTTCTAATTTCAACTACTTCTAAACTTTCTCGTTCGGCTAATTGA
>JAKAEH010000016.1 GCA_021825955.1 bacterium
GATGGTATTGGGCGCAGGGATTATTTTAACCGCTTCGCTAACAGCTCAGGCTTACTTATTGTCTAAAAGACTTGATGAAGAAAAATGGAGAAAAGCACTTAGAATATCCGGGCCATTGGCTGCGACTGCAGCAACGGTTTCTTTAATGGGTGACTCTTTTCAAGAAATAAACGCCTACGCTCCTACAGGCTTACTATTAACATCAACGATTGGTATTGGAACCAATAATATCCTATCAACGCTTGAAAACTTTCGCGATAAAAAATTAGTTGCATCAGGAATTGCTGCGGGTAGCACCATGATTGGAACAGGCATCACAATTTTCCTCGCCGCAAACGACAAACTTCCTTTTTAATTCCCTTGACAAACATGAAGTAATTCACCTATTCTTAATAAGAAAGGAGGTGAAATAAATGAATTTACTATTAGGATTTCTTTCAGGAATGTTTTTAGCAAATAGTCTTCCACATTTAATAAATGGTGTAAGGGGCAAAAAACACATGACACCACTCGCAAAAGACTCAAGTGCATTAGTAAATGTGGTATGGGCTTTTGTGAATATTATCTTTGGCGTTTGGCTTTTACAAGCATCTGGAGCAACAATTAATGACGTGTTATCATTGAGTAGTTATTCTTGGAGCTTCATGATTGGAGCTTTATTTATGGCTCTTTCTGATGCTTGGCTTTTTGGCAATCCGAATGCACGATTCCCTTGGTTTAAAAAATAATAAATAAACCAAACACTGATAGCTAAAACCAGCCGGATTTTTTACCTTCTTTTTCAAACTCTTCGATGAGTTGTTTTTGTTGTCCTTTGAGTTTCTTAGGAATAGTAATTTTGACCCTAACATAGTGGTCCCCTTTGCTTTTTCCTCCTATATGGACTACTCCTTTTCCTTTAATTCTTATAACTGCTCCCGGCTGTGTACCTTCTGGGATTTTGAGCCTCACCTGACCTTCCACTGTATCAACGGGCGCAATTCCACCAATTATTGCTTGAGTAAAAGGAACTTCTAACTCTGATATTACGTCTGCTCCCTCACGCCTAAATTTAGGATGAGGAGAAACATTTACAACTAAATCAAAATCGTCAAACCTTATTCTTGACCCATTGTCTACTCCTGCTGGAATTTTTATGTCACGATTTTTCCCATTTAAACCAACTCTTTTAGTTGTTCCTTTCACCGCTTCCATAAAATCGATATTTATTGAATAAGCCGGTTTTCTTTTTCCAAAAGGGGAACCTCCGCCAAAAAACTGCTCAAAAATATCAAATGGGTCTGAAAATCCGCCAAAATCAAACCCATCTCCGTTTGAAGTATACGAATAGGTAAATGGACCTTGCCCTCCTTGAGCGCCTCCAAATCCTCCTCCAAACGGACCCTGCCCATTCCCGGCGTGCCCAAACTGGTCATATGATTGTTTTTTCTTGGGGTCAGATAAAATCTCGTAAGCTTGATTTATTTCTTTAAATTTTTCTTCAGCTTCCTTAGATTTATTTTTGTCAGGGTGAAATTCCAAAGCCAACTTTCTATAAGCTTTTTTTATTTCACTCGCATCCGCTGTTTTTTTTACCCCAAGAATTTGATATGGATCTTTTTGCATATTTATTTGAAACTATAACAACAAACCTCTAGGCTTATATTTTAGCAAAAATGGGGCTCGTTTGCCAAGAAATTAATTAGGCGTGCAGCAAAGCTGTCCAATTTGAATTGTTCCCGGAGCATTTTTAGTGCCTGAACAAGAACCACAAGTATATGTCTGTTGAGGAATTGGTGTCACGGTTGGGACAGTTGTGGGAACTGAAGATGTAGGGGTTGGAGTACTAGTAGGGTTTTGAACAGAACAAATTGGAGTTTTTATCTGTTTTGAATCCAAGTTTTCTCCCGTAACATCATTATGTATTTCAAATGTATAAGCATAGTTGGTTTTTAAACCAGAATTTGGAGGAGTTAATTGATTTCCTTTTGCAGTATAACTTCCTGTTCCATCCAATCCACTACTTTTATCCTCAACACCTGTTCCAATTGTCTGAATATTGAGTTTTCCTCCTGTTATCTCGTAATCATACTTTATACTTGAAACGTTTCCTGCTTCACACATTCCCCGAACTATAACATGCCAATCTCCTGTTCCCGTCGAAACCGGGGTAGGCGTTGGCGTAGGAGTTCTGGTTGGAATAGACCCACCTGTTGGAAATGGAGTTTCTGTCGGAATATTTGGATCCGAACAAGTTGCCGGTGTTTTAGGCTGGCCCGAGCATTTAGGGCTTTGTTGACTTCCACCAGGCTGTTGGTCCATTTGTACTGCCTGCAATGCTTTTTTTGCTTCGGGACAAGTAGCTGGATCGACGTCATTACAAGACTGGGCAACAGCCACATACATGTCTTTAAAGTTAGAAGCAGCGCTTAAATATCGAGTTAATGCATAATAAATTATGGCCGAACTCTTTTCTCTACCAAGACCAGAAACGTTACATCCATTGAAATCTCCTCCATCTGTCATAAGGAAGAAGGCTTTGTTCATAACTCCACTGTTTGAGTGCACTCCTCCGCTGTCACCACCACCGCAATAATACTGTTGGGCAAAAATTGAATCCGGATGTCCTTTTGCAGGAGGATTTGACATGTCCCTTATTACACCAATTGCTGACCCATCTCCAATTAGCCAGTTATTGTCTCCATCGCTTCCAAAAATATCAGAAACGCTTTCATTTAGAGCTCCTGATTGATTTGAATATTGGAGTCTGGCCGAATATTGGGTAACTGCATGGGTCATTTCATGCCAGGTAATATCAGGCGTAACGAGCCCAGAACAAAAAACCATTTCAGACCCAGTCCAGGCGGCATTTGGACATGTAAATCCTGCACCTCCCGGATACTGAACCGTACCCTTAAGAGTTGCACCTGCGCCATTATAGCTGTCTCTTCCGTAGTTATTGTTATAAAAATTATAAATATTTCCTAATTCATCATAAGCCGTGTCTCCATCGTGATTTCCGCTTGGAGAGCTCCCTTCCGTCCTAATAACATTTGAGCAAGAAGAACCTCCTGAACAAGTAAAAATTGACCTATTAAGCGCTTCATGGATCTCAGATTCTGAATAAAGAAGACTTCCTGAATTTAAATCAATATAATAAATCTTGGAAAAAATTGTAGGCACCGTGTCAGATTTTACGGTTACCGCTAGTGAATAATAATTTTTTGGATCATTGGAAAGTCCTGCTATCTTTTTATTAAAAATGAGGTTTTCTGACTTGAAAATGATAAGTTTTGTTTTTGCTTCTTCTTTTGCTAAAACAAGGGTCTTGTTTTCTGCTTCTTCTTTTGAAATTTTTTGTGAAAGAATAATATCTTTTTTTATTAGATTACCCGAAATTGAATATATTTCATTTCCGTTTTTTATATGGACGATTAATGAAGACCCGTAAACTGGAATCCCGTTTATTTTTTGAGTAAAAAAGTAATGTTCTTTACTTGAGGAAATTTTATTTTTTTTCAAAAATGGATTATTTGTATCTTTTTCTGATCTTGTTAGTTCTGAGTTTTTTAAAAAGTTATTAGGCAATAAAGAGTTTTTATATTTCGGATTTTCAGCCAAAAATTCCTTAACTCCTTCCAGGCCTTTATTTTTTGTCTTGTACAAATAACTATCTTCTGAATTCAAAGAAAATTTTGTTCTATCTTCATCCTCCAAAACTGAGGAGTATGACGATAATCTCCCTTGAATTGAAACATTTTTTAACAAAACCAAAGATAAACCTCCTACCCACATGGGGATTAATAAGAGAAGTAGAGTTATAAAAATTTTTTTATGAAGCTTAGTGTAATTTAATAAAAGGTTGTAAAGCTCACTTGTTTTCATTGAAGTTTTTTTACCAGGACTTGTGCAGAATTATTTTTTGTATCTTTTAATTTAATTACATAACCATTTGAGGTTAATTCCTCTGTACACTTGCCTGCAAATCCTCCGCAAGAATAAGAGAGACTTGTTTTTTCATTCCCTTTCCTCGCCAATATAACAGTCGAGGAAACGCAGTCAAAACATTGTGGATTTGGAATAAATACCTCAGTAAGCGTTAAAAATAAATCTGCCCCTTGAACTTGAACTTCTTTTCCTTTTTCAAGAGAAAGAGTGATCTCATTTAAAGGGCTGTTGGTAACCGTCGGTGTTGTCTCGGGTTTTTGTGAAATCTCTTTCTTAGAAAGTAAAAAATTGACAGTAATAACAGACAATAAAGTAAATACTAAAACGAAGGTGATAATTAAAATATTTTTTTTATTGAAAAAATTTTTATTGCCGTAAACTTGCTCTGAAATTGGGTTTACATCTTCGTTAAGTGTTTGATTTTCTGGATCCATACTATTGAGGTGCCATTTGAGTGCCATCTGTTCCTTGCGTCGGTGGCTGAGAAATATTAGGCTGAGCAGGCTCACCTGAAACCGGTCCCAAACCGTTGTTGTCCATTCCGTAAACCGGTTCAGGGGAAGTAGGTGGCGTATTATTGGAATTACTAGAATTGTCCAAAGTGTTTACGCTTGAATTCAAACCGTCTGGACCTTGACCCACCGAAGATTCAGGTTGAGGGTTTGTGTTCTCCTGGTTTTGTTGTGCGGAGTTTGACTCCTGATTTTGTTGCTCAGAGTTTGCTTCTGCTTCTTTTGGCTGAGTATTTGGTTGCGGAGCAGCTTTCGTAAAAGTAAATTCTTCTTTCGTTGCGTCAAAATCAATAAGAATTGTATCTCCTGACGCAAAATTTTTGCTAATTATTTGTAATGCAATTGGATTTTCAATTGCAGTTTGGACCAAACGTCTTAAAGGTCTTGCGCCATAAACCGGATCATATCCTTCTACGGCTAACTGATCCAAGGCTTTTTGTGTGATTTGCAAACTAAATCCTTGCTCTTTTAGTAATTTTTGAGTTTTATTTATTCCAAGTTCGGCAATTTTTGCCATATCTTTCTGCTGTAATGGTTTAAATACAACTAACTCATCAAATCTATTAAGAAGCTCCGGCCTAAAGAATTTATGAAGTTCGTCGACTAACGTTTTTGTAAGCTCAGCAAAAGCTTTTTTCTGGTCTTCTTCGGTTTTGGTTGCTCCCTCGCTTAACTGTTTTTGGATTAACGAACTTCCGATATTTGAAGTTGCAACAATAATGGTATTTTTGAAAGAAATCGTGTTTCCTTTATTGTCGGTCAACCGTCCGTCCTCAAGCAACTGAAGCAAAATATTGAAGACGTCAGGATGCGCCTTCTCAACCTCGTCAAGCAAAACTATTGAATAAGGCTTTGTGCGGACTGCCTCTGTAAGCTGTCCTCCTTCTTCGTAACCAACATATCCGGGAGGTGCTCCGATTAATTTTGCTACTTCATGCTTTTCCATATATTCAGACATATCAAGACGAATCATAGACTCTTCTTTTCCGAATAATATTTCTGCCATAGTTTTTGCAAGTTCTGTCTTTCCGACTCCTGTTGGGCCTAGGAAAATAAACGATGCAATTGGCCTATTTGCTGCGGCCAAACCAATTCTTCCGCGTCTTATAGCTTCAGAAATTGCCACCACTGCTTCTTCCTGATCGATAAACCTTTTATGGATTAATTCTTCGAGCTTTATTAATTTTTGACTCTCGTCTTCTGTTAATTTTGTAATCGGAATTCCAGTCCAGGCGCTTACCACCTTTTCAATATCGGCTTTCCCTACGTTGGCATCAGATCTTTTCCCTTCCGTATGGGCAAGTTTTACCTCTGCAGCTGCTTCATCCAACAAATCAACTGCTTTATCAGGGAGATATCTTTCCCCGATATATTTTTTGGAAAGCTTGACAGAAGACTCTAGCGCCTCAGGGGTAAAAACAACATTATGGAATTTCTCATATTTTGGCTTCAAGACTTCTAGCATTTTTACAGCTGTCTCTTCATCCGGCTCTTCAACCAAAATTGGCTGAAACCGTCGTTCAAAAGCCTTATCTTTTTCAAAATATTTTCTAAATTCTGCTGTTGTTGTGGTACCTATCAATTGCAATTGTCCGCGAGCAAGATATGGCTTAATAATATTTGACGCATCAAGTGCCCCTTCTGTATCTCCGGTTCCAATTAACGTGTGTATTTCATCAATAAACAAAATTATTTGGCCGCTTGAGGCTTGCGTCTCTTTAATGACAGCTTTTAATCGTTCTTCAAATTCTCCTCTATGTGAAGCTCCCGCAACTAATGATGCCACATCAAGCTGCATTATCTTTTTATCCAATAAATCTTGCGGAACATTTTTTTCAACAATTTTTTGTGCAAGCCCTTCAACAATTGCTGTTTTTCCGACACCTGCTTCGCCAATTATAATCGGATTATTTTTTGTACGCCTTAAAAGAATATGCACTAACCTTTCAACTTCTTTATCTCGACCGGTAACCGGGTCAAGCCTTCCGCCTCTGGCTTCTTCGGTTAGATCTATTGCAAATTTTTCAACCATTGACCGTCTGGCAACTGTATACCCAGCACTTTTTGAAAGTTTTTCTTCTATTTTTTCTTTTTCAATTCCTTTATTTTTAAGAAATTCGGAAATTTCTGAAGATGAAAAAACTGAAAGAAGCAAATCCTCCGGACTCAAAAAACTTGAACCGCGAAGCTTTGCGACGTTATAAGCTTCCTCAAAAATTTGCTTCGCGGGTGAGCTTAAAGTTGGTTGACCATTAAAATTACCTATTTGCTCTTTGCTTTGGATTTCTTGAGAAACTTTTGCAACATCTACCTGAAAATCTTCTAAAACCTTAAAGATTTCTCTGTCATAAAAAAGCCCGTATAAAACCTGCATCGGTTCGATTGAGGCTTGTTTTACTCTTTTTGCCTCTTGTTGTGCCTGATTCAAAACCTGAGTGGCGCGAGGATCAAGTCGTGATAAAGCAGTAACGTTTTCGCGGGTTGTAGGGTCCATTCCTTCCGAAGGTTTAGGTGAAGGAGATTCCGCTTGGGAAGGAACTTTTTCTTCAGAGGTTTTAACTGTTTCTGTGTGAGTTGAAGAAGCAATTGGAGAAACAATAGGCACTATCGGCACAAAACCTGTCGAAGATGAAGAAACCGAAGTTGTAGTAGTTTGCTTTGAAACATCCTGCGTATTATCATCAGTTCCTGTTTTCCGTTGATTAAATAAATTTCCAAACATAGGCAGTTCTAAATATTGTACAGAAATTAACTCATTATTGCTATACTTTATCCTCTTTTTTATCTTCTGGCTTGCTTAGGTCATGAGTTCCCGGATTTACGTTTTGGTTTTGGCTCACTCCAGGAACAGCATTTACCTGGCTCTTTTCGTCATTAAAATTAAATTCACTTTCACCTAGTCTTTCGGGTTCTGTATTTTCTCCAGATTCAGCTCCACCTTCTTTCTTTTCACCCATCCCCGGCTCTCTACTTTCATCTCCAAAAGTTAATTCCTTCTTTTCTTCCATTTGCATCACTTTCGGCTTTTCCGTTTTTGAAGTAGTTGTTGACATAAACGTATCTTCTTCCTGATCCTTTTTAGTCATATCTCCCAAAGTTGTACGTGCGGCTTCCTGCTTTGCTTTAAGATACGAAATAACCTCAGTCTTTGAAAAGCCTCCAATCAGCAAGAATGGAAGAATATTTGAAACCAATTCCATACCCTCGTTAACCTTATTAGGCTCCACTGAAGAAAGAAGAGAAATAGCCTGATTGATCTTCTCTACATCGTCTTTGATCCATGCTTCTCTTTCAACCTGCTGTCCATCCAGGCCTTTTGGAGGTTCAATTGTCTGATAATTCTCAAGCCACATCTTTTTGACTTCCTCATAATCCTCAATACTTACTTGTTGTACTTTATTCACTACAGGCAAGTTCATATCTTTAAGTTTTGTAATCGCCGGTGCGCTTCCGGGGACGCCCGCTACCTGAGCTCTTGAAGTTTTTCTTGTTGCCTCGGATGCTGACAGAATTGAAGCAGCAATTGGGTTTCCTTTTGCTTTTTGTTGAACCAATTTTTCCCTAACGGTGGTGAACTTTTCTTTCTCTCCAGCAACAGAAACCACATTTGGATCAGCAATCTTCTGAAGCGTATTGTGGAATTTTGAAACTTCCTGGTTTTTATTTACATCCTTTGACATAAGAGAAGACTCATATTTTGCAACATCTCGCATTCGCGGAATTGAAAGATTTGTAAGATGAAGAACTTCGCTGCTTTCCCTAACTGCTGCTGGTGTCGCGGTAAAGTTATTAATCGTAGTCTGCCTTTTATTCAGAAATGGCAAAGACCTGGCCATTCCGGCTGCTTGCGGTAAAGTCGGAGCACCAGGTGGAGGCGGTGGAGGAACACCCTTGGAAGGATTAAGCAAATTGCCCCAATTCCTACTCATAACTTGCTTAACTACCGAGCTATTAGCAAAAGATAAAGTTCCAATGTAATCCAAAAAGATCTTCAAGAGTAAAAATGGCAAAAGAATTACAACCCACAACATAAGCAGAGCAACTACGTACAAAGCGAAAGTGTCGCTTAAATTTACGCTATTTGAATCCGTAGGACTTCGATAAAAAATGGCTTGTCCCGGACCTGCTAGAAGAATATTAACGGCAGTAGGATAAACAACACTCCCTACTTTGCTAAAATCAAATGCTAAGGGAACTTTGGTGCGCCACAGAACTACAAGACCTTGAAGAAAAATTGCAAATAAAGGAGCGTACAACAACCATCGGAAAAACTCACCTACCCAAATTTTCGCTGTGTTTCTAATTGGAGAATAAAAAAGAAGAAGCGGGAAAACAGGAGAAATAATAATAAAGAACCAAAGAATAATTTTTCTCACCAAAAGTATTCCGGTCATTACGTAATAAGTAATTGCGGTAAGCCTAACCAAAAGAAGC
>JAKAEH010000017.1 GCA_021825955.1 bacterium
ACAAAACCAATAGCAGGACTTCAAGAGATGAAAGGCGAAAAACATTCTTCAACAAATATTACTCATTTGCAGCCAACACCTGCGGACTAATCCCCCCCAAATTTTTACTCGGTTTAAGCAAATAGTTTTTGAGTCCTAGCTTAAACAATTTCGCAATTGACAACCCGACAGAAAGTAATATAATTTGCTCTATTATGGGTGGTTTGGAAGAGGTACGTTATGCTGATGTTCGTGCTCAAGAAGGAGCTTTGCTTCAAAGAGAAACTACTGATGTAGCAAAACAATTTCCACAAGGTAAGTTCCCTTTCTCAGAGGGAAGGAATGGAGAAAGCATCCCCGGGAAAGTAGTAGGTTATCAAATGCGAGGGGCAGAAACGAGAGCTGTAAGCGGAGCTTTTGTTTTGGGGCCTGATGGCGTTTTCCTTCATGATGTAGGTTTCGAAATGAGAATAGGGGGAGGAATAGTGCCATACGTTACTCCTTGCAAAGTCAGAGAAGCAACTCCGGAGGAACATTTTGATCTTCGAGGGGAAATCAGGAGAGCAAACGACAAACTAAAGGATATAAAGATGAGAAATGGGTAGCTTTTGGCCGGAGACGCATAATCCCCAATTTTCCCAAAACTCCAAATTCTGATATTATTAAACATATGGGTTTAGCAGGATTTTATTTACTATTTGTTGTGGGTGGTGTTTTGGTTGAAACTTTGGCTACTAAACTATATTTTGGTTTGACCAAGAGACACCTACACAAATCCCATTTCAGGTTTGCTCGCTATTTTTTTCTTCTAACTTTTCCTCTGGTCGGTACTTTAGTTGTGATTAATTTCCAAGGTTTGTCTTTGCTTAAAATATTTCTCGTATTTTCATTAATTGGTCCATTTTTTGAATGGCTAGTTGGTTTTTCTTATTATCAAGTTGTTGGAGCAAGGCTTTGGACGTATAAAAAATTTACTTACCTAGGGCATTCTAGTCTTCTCGCTGCCCCTCTTTGGGGAATGGCCGGAGTTCTCTTTTGGCTCCTCGCACAGAAGGTAATATAAATAATTTACTTGAATATTTTTTGTGTTCTGAGGACTTCAATTATCTTTCCGCGGGTTCCAAGCGCGCGTCCAAACAGAATTCCCGAAAGGAGCGCAAATCCTACCGTTCCGACCTCAAAATTATGAGTAAAATATCCCACAATTCTTGTTCGAAGCAGCGTAAAAAAAATATAAAGTACGAGTATTCCTATGCCAAAAACATCAAGCCTGCTTACTACTTTTTTTGCATCATGACTCCAAGAAATATGAAACATCCTTGAAGCGATAATTCCTATCCCACAGCCTGCAAACAAACCGAAAATGGCATAATCCAGGCGCAGTGTTCCTTGAAAGATGTCGTAAGCGAGTAGACAAACCAGAATTAAAGAGATTAAAAAATAAAGTCGTAATCTGAAGCGCAAACGTTTATCAATGTGGTGGGAATGACGGCGTAAAGACTTGGGCACAACTTGATTGTATCAAATTTTCTGTGACCCTAAGGTTCATCTATTCGAACTATTTTTAGGTTGGATGGCTGAGTTATATTCAGTCTTTGAGGAGGTAGAATCGGATGAATAAGCCTCAAAACATACTTTTTAGTTCAGAACTGTTTGATGAAGATACATTCTACAAAGCTTTTTTAAATGACTTAGAAAACTGTAAAAAAGAAATCATTATCGAAAGCCCTTTTATCACAACAGAAAGGATGAATAGCTTTCGATCGGTCTTTAAAAAGATTTTAGAAAAAGGAATTAGAATTTATGTCATTACGCGTGATCCAAAAGAGCATAAAGAAACCATGGAATACCAGTCGGAAGAAGAAATAACTAACTTCGAGACAATGGGCGTTCAAACGTTTCTTTGTTCCGGCAATCATCATCGGAAGCTGGCTATTATTGACAGAAAGATACTTTGGGAAGGAAGTTTAAATATTCTTTCACAAAACAACAGTAGGGAAATAATGAGAAGAATCGAAAGTCAAGATTTTGCTTTTGAAATGTTTAATTTTTTAAGACTCAATGAATATATTTAGAAAGGCAATATCTCCGAGGATTTAACTTTCAAGGCTTTTGCAATTTTCTCGATAATATCTATTGATGGGTTTTCTTCCCCTCTTTCGATCCGGGCAAAATAATTTACGTGAATCTCTGCCATATCAGCAACTTCAGCTTGTGTTAATTCAGCCTTCAGTCTTGCCTTTTTTATATTTTTTCCGAGTTGTATTTGTGAACCCATGAGGTGATTATACAACTTTTAGGGATAATTTTACTATGTACTTAACTATAGAGGAAATTTGTGAATTTTTTATCAAATACTTTTTTAAGCTGTTTCTTTATTTTTAAATTTTCTAGATATTTCTTAGCAAAACTTTCTTGAGTAAATCCAAGCTTAGAGATAAGGTCTAAGAGAAAGTATGAAGAATCAAAATTAGCAAAATCCTTTTCTTTAAGCATGCTTGGTTTAATATCTCCCATTAATACAAGTTTATGTTCTTTCTTTTTCTTTGTATTGATTATTTGGCAGATCATTTTTTTAATCTGTTCCGTTGATTTTCCTGAAATCTTTGATAATATTTTGTAATTTACAAAATATGATTCTAAGCAATATCTAGATAATTTTATAAAATGTGGGTCAGTAGGATGCGGATCTACTTGGTTATCTCCATCAATCAAAAAGTACGCTTCTTTGAACAGACCGCGTGATTGACGTTGAGATACACCCGCATACAATGTTGAAATGGCAGTCTTACCATTTAATGACTGAATATTAATACAATTACTGGGTTTCCCTATTGTTAATAAAAACTGTTTGATAACTAATTCATGAAACGGATCTTCAACAAACACAGTTTTTGAATCTTGATCTGAGATTACAAATTTAACAATGTCTCCGCTGATTTCTCTTTTTATAGAATCTGGAACAGATTTGTTAATAATAATTCTTTTTTGTTCATTAAAATATAAAAACTTACAGTTAGCCCTAAAGCTATCTTCAAAAACAATTCTTGCATGAGTAGTTACAATCACCTGTTTTTTATATGTCTTAGAAAATGTTTTTAGAAATTTGAATAAATTTTCCTCAAGCGCCCAATTTAAATGAATCTCAGGTTCATCAATAAGTAAAATCTCAAATGAATCACGGAAAAATTGAATATTAAAAACAAGAGATAGAATCTCTTGCTCACCAGTACTTAATTGGTCTGACTCAAATATATACTTATCGAATTTTTCTACCTGAAAATATGGGGCTCCATTTTTAAAATCCCAATTTATTAATTTATAATTTGGAAATATGCTCTTGATTAATTTTCCATATTCTTCTTTAAGTTGCTCGATAATCTGTCCAGCGTTCAAGGTTTTACCTAATTCTTTAAATCTTTCAAGAAAATCTCTTCCTACAACTTCAGGAAAAGAATAGTAAGGGTCATAAGTATTATCATTAAACACTTTGTTAATAAAATTACCTATAATTGCCGCTTTTCGTTCTCCACTCCTTTCTATATCTTGATAAATCTGTAATATATTCTTTCGTTCTGAATTTCTTTTTGGGTTGTATAGGAGAGATTTATCTGCTTTTTCTTCTTTCACTTTTTTAAGTATTGTTGATTTACCAGTACCGTTAGGTCCCGACAAGATAGTAAGCCACTCTTCAAATTCAATTTGGAAATCAATTAGAGGTAAGTTATCACCCTGCGGATAGAGGTTTATTGCAACATTTTGTATAGGTAAGTTTTTTTCCACAAAAAAAGCCCTTTCGGGCAGATGTATACATATTATATAGGATTTCCAGACAAAAATGTTCTCGGGTTCACAGGTATTCCAAAAACATCTATTTGAAAATGAACATGTGGTCCGGTTGACCAACCCGTGCTTCCCTCAAGTCCAATTACTTGATCCGTTGTCTTTATTTCTTCACCGGGAATAACCAAAATCTTATCTAAATGCCCATAAATTGACGTTATATTGTTCCCATGGTCAATTATGATGTGTTTTCCATATCCCCAGAATATCTCCCCTGCATATATTACTTTTCCGGGCATAAAAGCAGTTACGGGGTCACCAGTTCTGCTTTCGGGGTTTGCGATATCAATTCCGGTATGAAGTGGTTGATATGGAAGGTCTATTGCACCAAACTCTAAGGTTACAACCCCATGAACAGGCCAAACCATAGGGGCATTAATTGTTGCTATAACCTTGCCTGTTGCCGGGTCATGGATTTGGATAGCATTTGTTTGGGTATTAACCGTTGCAAGACGGTCTGAGACTATATCTATTCCACTTTGGGTAAGCAAAATGACGGCAACAAAGGGTAAAAGTAAAACTCCGACAAATGTCAAAATGACGTACTTTAATTCTTTTCTAAAAGAAAAGGCTGCAATAATTGATTTTATATATAATGGATTCACTTAAGTTTAAAGCGCTCGGAAGGGGATGTGGTGATAAAAGGATGTTCTTTTTCCGAGGCTACAACTTTTATAGCAACATGGTTTTGGTCGGCTATTATTAACGCTTCACCTCTGTCGCATCCCAACAAAAACTTTTGTTCGTATTCGCTTAACTTAAATTCACGTGCAACCCCCCTGATGGTTGTCGTATCTTGTCTCATTAGAATCCTAAGTGATGCTTGCGAGGCTATAGCTTTTCCGTATTCGCTGTTTAAAAAGTCATTTGCTTGCTGGGAGATAATACTAACCCCTAAAAAGTATTTACGAGCCCTTCTGGTTAATCCCGATACAAACTTTGCACTTTCTTCGTGCTGTAGTAGCATCCACCCTTCATCAATAACAAGTAGTCTTTTTTGTAAGTTACTTTTTACTTGGTTATAAACAAAGTTTGAGATAACCATCATCATAATTTGCCTTAATGACTCTGAAAGATCTTTAATATCAAAAACAACAAGCCTGTTATCAAGTTTTATGTTTGTTTGGGAATCAAAAACGGAAGACAATGAGCCAGTAACATACTTTTCTAGCCTAGTTGCAAGTTTTCTTTCATGTATTGCCTTAAGTGTTTTATAAAGGTCTTTAAGTAGTGGGTATTCCTGTTCTTTTTTTGGTCTACCCCTGCGTGGTTTTAAGGATTTTTTGATTTGCTTCCCTTTGAGGGTAAAACCGAAACCTTTGTAGGTTTGAATTATTGCCTTATCAACCACCGCTTTTTCTTCAGGCGTTAATCCTTCAACCATTAAAGATACAAGCTCGGTTAAATCTTGTATGTGCTCCGATAAATTGCCCTCACTACTATATGAACTTAAAGAAAAGTCGAAGGGATTTATTTTCTCTTTCGATTTAACGGAAAACTTTATATACGTTCCCGACACGGAATTTGTTAGTTGTTTATATTCGCGTTCCGGATCAATAACTATCACTTTTGTCCCCTGCATTAACTGCCTTAGAATTTCCACTTTTGCGGTATATGATTTACCGCTTCCCGACTGGGCAAAGATAATACTGTTTGCGTTATTTAATGAAAATCTGTCGATTGTTACTAAAGAGTTACTAGATTTATTTATGCCGTAAAGAATCCCTGATTCTGAAACGAGTTCGGAGGATATAAACGGAAAAGTTAGGGCAGCAGATGAACTGTCTAAATTCCTTTTTTGCGAAAGTTTATTTTCTCCTCTTGGCAATACCGATTGCAGGGCTTCAAGTTGTTGAAATGTAGCTGTTTTTGCGTAAAAAAGACGGGTTGATAATACGGTTTCTAAAAGTGTAGTTATTTTATTAAGTTCTATTAAAGAGTTTGCGGTAAGTGTTACATAAATTGAGATTTGGAATAGCTTTTCCTGCCCTCTTTGGATTTTGTTCTTAAGCTCAATTGCAGACTCTAGCGGATCTAATATTTCAGAACCGATAATTTTTCCTGTCTGTTGCATTGAGCGTTTGGTTGACTCTAATTCCGTTATTTTCCTATTTAGCTTTGGAAGGGCAAGATAAGGGTCGATTTGTTCAATGTGATAGGAGATATCAATGTTATGGTTAAAGTTAATAAGCATATTAAGCCATCCGGTTGAGGCAACATAAGGAAAACCGGAAATAAATAGTGTTCGAACAAATTTATTCTCCATCTGAAGGTAGGTAGACTGTTCTTCAAGCCCCGAATAAGAAATAAGATCAATTTGATCTTGTTCTCCGAAATTGAAGTTTAGGGATTCCGAAAGCTTTTTCGCTTTCTTCTTTTTGCTTTCAAGATATTTTAGGTTAAATAGCATAAGTGTTATTAAATAAAGCCTTAAAGGTTTCACTTGTTAATTCTTGGGATTTAATCTGGTCGGGGTTATAGAACTTATAGAATAACTCCAATAATTCAAGATTGTTTAGTGGTCTTGTTTTCATCCCTAACTTCTCAAGTCCCTTTGAAACAATATCCTGATTAAGTAAAATTTGCTCTTTTACCATTGAAAAATCGGTTGTTTTGTCCGTTGGTTTATAAGGAATAACAATATAAAACTTACGGGACAAAATCTTATTTCCCGAAACCAAGTTTTGGATAAACTCGCAATAGTTTTTTATTTGTTCAATGTACACTTTTTCCGCTTCTCCGCTTAAATTCTTGGAAAACTCTTCCAAGTAACGATCAATGTCTACTTCTCTAACTCTTATAAGTATTTGAAGGGGACAAGGAAGAGAGTTTAAAAAGTTTTGGAAGTTATCGATTAAAGTGTCCTGCTCATCCTCACTTTTAAGCTCAAAATTAATAGAAGAGGTTTCAAGAATTGTCCGGTAATTATTGTTTGGTAAAACCAAAACACTATCCCTTACTTCTTTTATTTGTATTTGAGATCTTGCGGATGCTTTAGATTTTTTGAAGGTGAACATTTACCCCTCCTTTCTGAAAGCTTATTTTGGCATTAGGATTATTGAGCAAGTTTTCAATTATTGCCTGTTCTGCAATTTTAAGTTTATTAACAACTTTTGTGTCTTTTGCGTGTGATTTAGCTTTAGTTTTATTCTTAGTCTCAAAAATAGGCAAAACAACATCTCTTAGCGTTACGTCATTTTTATTAAATACATAGAAACGTGGTCTAAAGTAATAGGCCGATAAAACAAATAGCCAATTTAAAACAACGCGCCCCTTTATACGTAACGAAAGCGTAATAAATGTTATGAAGTTAATGATAAATAAAGGGAATTTATAGAAGGTTAAAGATAGCCTGTGGGGAAATACAGCATAAATAAAGGTTGCAACAAAAAGAGATGCGAGCAATAAGATAATTTGAGTTAAATTAAGATTTGCCGCAATTCTATCCTCAACCGTTGTAATTTGTGCCGGTATTACTGTTGTTCTCATGCCATCCTCCTTCTTGGCGCAATTTTTGGTGCGACCGCTTTTGTAGCAGTAGCAGTTGCCTCTCCCGCGCTGGAGATAACATTCATAACCTGTCCTCCTATTTTTTTAATGACTTGCCGTCCACCGCTATACATGACTAACTGCATCATAATTGATGGGGTTTTAAGAAGAGTAAAAAAGAGCCCGATTCCGACAAGTATTGATAAAAGTGAGTTTGTTCCATGTTGTCCAGGAACTGTTAAGAATGCCGATGCAAGCTGAATTAAAACAACATGAACAAACACGCTATAAACTGCACTGATATATGTTTTAACAGAAATTTCGGCGTAATCTGCAAATTTGGGAACGGACCAAAGAAGAAATATTAAAGGGGAAAGTACTGCTCCCAATGCTATAACAATAAGTCGGGAGATATAAAATAATAGTAGAACTACTGCTAAAATTACAAACAGGATCATAAATATAAGAGTTATTAAGTTTGTTGATCCGGCAACAAGACTTGATGGGTCAAAGGCATTTAAAACCCATGCGCTATTTATCCCTCCGGTTGAATGAAGTACGGCTTGTACAAGCACGTTACATGATAAAACTACCCAATCAACCAAAAATATAGAAATGTTTGCGCCCAAAAATGCTAACCCTACACGGGGAAGAAGGTGTTTAAATTCTATTTCGTCAAACCCGAAAGTTGAGGCACTCATCACATGAAAGCCTAAAAGTGCCACCATTAAAGCAAAGAGGGAATTTGTGATCCCTAAAATTACTAACCAAAAGTTAAAGATAACGGAGTTTGTGACAATTGAAGGTGTTGTTGTAAGAAATGAGATTATTCCATCGGTCAAGGGTTTTGTAGCACTTTGAATGATGTTTTGTAAAAACCCTGCTATTGCATCAATCAGAACTTGGGTTAACCCACCGCTAGGTGTTGTTGGAGTAATGGGAGTAAGACTTAATTGAGAAGAAGTTGAAGATATTGTCGGGGCATTGAAAGCATTTTGGAAAAGGGATGAGATAAACCCTGCTCCAATTACTAAGACTAGACCGATTAAAGAATTTCTAATAGTTTTTTTTGCTTCCTCAATAGAATCGGGTTTTCCGACTGAGGTTATATACATATATCCTCCACGGATTAAAAATAAGACTGAGGCAAGAGAAGTAATAATAAAAAGGGTGGATAGTGTTTGATTAGTGAAGTTTAAAACATCACTGTTTTGTGCGGCATATGCTTTTATCGGCATAGCCACGAATATAAATCCTACAAAAAATAAAATTTTTAATAATTTCATTTTGTTTTAAAGTTTAATGTGTTCCAAAAGCTCCCGTTGCTGTTTGAGCAACAATATTACTTATTACAAATGCTCCAAGAGTTACAGCAAGACCAATTGCTGAGTACATAATTGTTTTTTTTGCTCCATCTAAAGCTTCGGGATTTCCACTTGATGTTATGTATCTGACCCCTCCCCATACAAAAAAGCCTGACGCTAGTAATCCTGCCATGGTAGTTAGGATCTGGATAATATTTTCAATAAAACTTTGGACTTTTGTAACGTCTGCAGCTTAGA
>JAKAEH010000018.1 GCA_021825955.1 bacterium
CAGACGATAAAAGAAGAAGTTCCGCCCGAGACTACAGAAAAAATTGCTTACGGAATACCCACGTTTTATTTAAAACAGAATCTTGTGCATTTTGCGGCGTTCAAAGATCACATCAGTTTTTTTCCGACAAGTTCAGGCGTTGCAAGGTTTAAGAAAGAACTCTCTAGATACAAGCTTTCCAAGGGGACAATACAGATTTCTCTGGAGGAAGATCTTCCAATAGAGCTTATTAAAAAAATTGTTAAGTTTCGGGTAGAAGAAGTTTTAAAAAGAGATAGCGTTAAAGCTTGCAGTGGGGGACATAGGTATAAGGGAAGCGGTCCATGCCCTGTCTGCTGGCCGGGAAGAAACAAGTGATATAATTAAATTATGATGAATAGGAATGAACTTGGAAAAAAATTAACAGAGGTATTTATGGGTAAAAAAGTTGATGGAACAATTGCTGCGGTCTTGCATCCGCGAAGAGGTTTTTCTAGCAGAATTGCAGTGTCAACAGAAGAAGGTTTAGTTGATTTGGATCTTACTAATTTTGATCAAAATGGTTTTAGATTTTGGCAAAAACCCGAAGCGCTAAGAAAAGGTCAAGTATTTAGTAGAAGAATAAGACAGATAAAGCCTTGGGTCGACGGCCAATCTGCATAACCCCGACGCAGTTTTTAGAAAGAGACTGAGGATAAAAAAGATTATTATAGTTCTGGGAAATTAGTATTTTTATTATTAATTATATTCCTTGACAAGTATATACGTTTATGGTAATATATCTACATGGATCCTTATATTTTATCTACAATTTCCGAAGAAAATCGTTTTAATATTGTTGAATATTTATTAAACGGCGCGCATCCTGTAAACGAAATTTCTTACAAACTTCATCTGAGTCAGCCAAAAACTTCAAAACATCTTAAAATTCTTGCAGATGCAGGAGTTGTTGATGTTAAAAAAAATAAGCAACAAAGAATCTATTCACTTGCGCCGGAAAAATTTGAAGAAATGGATGCGTGGATTTCGCAGTTTAAAAAACTATGGAATAAACGCTTAGACAGATTAGATAGAATTTTAAAGGAGGTGAAATAATATGACAGATGTGCAAAAAGAATTAACTCTTACACGAGAATTTGACGCTCCAAGAGAAAGAGTTTTTAAAGCATGGACAGATCCCGAACAGGTTGTAAAATGGTGGGCACCAAACGGTGCAACAAATGAGATTAATAAGTGGGAAGCAATAGCCGGCGGAAAGATAGATTTGGTAATGATTGCAGGGCCCGAGCTTGGGCCTTTGGAAGGACAACATTGGCCTATGCAGGGCGAGTTTAAAGAAGTTGATGTTCCGTCAAAGCTCTCCTTTACAGGAAATGCTATATTAAACGGTAAAGAAATCTTACAACATTTAACAACAGTAACTTTTGAAGAAGTAAACGGCAAAACCAAAATGACAGTTCATATTAAGGTTACTAAGATTGTAATGCCGGAAGCGCAAGGTGCGCTTGCAGGAATGGAAATGGGTTGGAATCAGCAGTTGGACAAATTGGTCAAATTTACTTCCTAAGTCTGCAATCCATTTTTGCGAAATTGAATAAGTAATTTGCTATAATTGCTTCGTGCAGGCGTTTTTATTAAACGTAAAAAAACTTAGAGCAGAAGATCCTGCAAAATTAGTTTTATACGTTATTTTAGGAATCCTAATAATAATCGGTTTTTATCTTTGTTCTTTTTCCGTTTTGCGCGGAGAAGTAAATTTTTTTAACGACGTTGCCAGAGATTTCCTTTTGTATCAGGAGATAGATCAAAAGAAAATAATTTTAATCGGAGCGCGTACTAACTTTAACGGACTTTTCCACGGGCCTCTATGGCAATACATGAATTATCCCGCTTATATTTTAGGACACGGTAATCCGGTAGTCGTTGCGTGGTTTTGGCTTTTGTTGGGAGCGATATTTTTTATAACGAGTTTTTATTTTGTAAAAAAACTTTTCAATACAACAGCGGCACTGTTTTATGTTTTACTTCTTGAAGTTGGAATAGGTCCTCATCTAAACGGATTATTTCAAGCAGAGGTACCCGCCTTTTTTATGCCCGCATTTATCTACACAATTTATAAATATATAAAAACTAAAAAACCCCTGTATCTTGTTTTTCATCTGATTATTACTGCAATAATTATTCAGCTAAACATAGGCGTTGGTCCATCTCTTTTTATGCTTTCCGCACTTGTTATCTTTTGGTTTGTAATAAGAGAGAGACTTTGGAAACATCTTTTGGCATTTGTAGTAATTCCTGTGGGTCTTATAAATTTTATAGTTTTTGACCTTCGGCACAACCTCGGACTTACAAAAGCAGTAATCACAATGATGAGTGTTTCAAAACTTCTTATTCCTCTTAACTATTTCATAGAAGATAGGTTAAGAAACACAATTTCTTTGCAGATTTTTCAGAACGGATATTGGTGGATGTATTTGACAATTTTTACATTGGTAATGATTTTTACTTTTCTTCTGCTTCGCTCAAACACAAAATACAAAACAATATACATTATTTTAATGTATTACTATTTCGGATTTATGTTATCGACGATATCAAGTAAAGGGATACTTCTTATACATTTTGTTTATCATTTGATTCCTCTTACACTGTTATGGCTTGTTTCATTTCTGGCGGGGAAATATAGATTAATTTTTCTTCCGGTTGTTTGCATTGTGTTTTTGATTAATTTTAATTTTTTTGTTGGAAACGCGTCTTCTCTTAAAGACTCATTTTCAGGTAAGAATCAGGATTCATGGATATCTCTATCAACGGTTGCGAAAAAAGTTATTTCAGAGCAGAAGGGAAAACCGTTTGGATACTTTGTGTTTTCTCCTGATTCTTTTGCATACCAGCCAAGATATGCGATGATCTACAATTTTAAGGCAAATGGTGTTAACGCCAGCGAATATGTCAAGGAGGATACTACTTATATTATTGCAGCTCCTCCTCCACCAAACGATGTTTACATGAATCAAGATTGGTGGGTAAGGGCGCGTCTTGAGATTACAAAAAAACCGGATCAAATTATTAAAATGCCAAGCGGATTTACTATAGAAAAATTTAATCTGACTTCTCTAGAGCAAAAAATCCCCTTTGATAAAGGAATTGAGCTTGGGATAAGCTGGCGCTAAAAAATCCCCAATTTAACAACACTTATTTTTTCCCTATAATTAATTTATGTCCCTTCTTAGGAAAAATCTGTTGGTTTTGGTGCTTCTTTTGTTTGTTTACAGTTGGTATTTTTTATCGCATTCAATTCCGACTCAAAAAAGCATAAGTGTTTCGGGAGAAAGCGCCAATGTCTCTCTTTCTATCGAGCCACAAGCAGGACGGAGTGTTATTCTTGATGAAATCAATTCAGCAAAAAGCGAGATTTTAGTTGAGGTTTATTTATTGTCTGACAAAACTATCATAGGGGCTCTAAAAGATGCAAAAGCAAAAGGAATAAGCGTTGACGTGATGCTTGAAGAGCATCCGTTTGGCGGTGGTAGTCTGAATAATACTACCGAAAAGGAGCTTGTTAGCGCGGGAATTTCTGTTGAGTGGTCCAATCCTGCTTTTTCTCTTACTCATGAAAAAGCAATAATAATAGACGGAAAGAAAGCTTTTATTTTAAGCCAGAATCTTACGTCGTCTTCTTTTAGCAAAAATAGAGAGTATGATATTTTAGACACTAATGTTAAGGATGTTGAAGAAATCAGAACTATTTTTATTGATGATTGGCAGCGAAAATCCTTTACGCAATCCTCCCCTAATTTAGTTATCAGTCCTAACTCTTCACGCAAAACACTTACCTCTCTTATTCAAAATAGCACCAAGAGTATAGATATAGAGATTGAGGATATTGAAGATAGAGATATCATTTCTCTGTTGTCTTCAAAGGCAAAAACAATTCCCGTGCGTCTTATCGTTCCAACTCTTTCTCAAATAAATTCTAATAGCACTGCACTTTTGGCCTTGCAAAAAGAAGGGGTTTTAATAAAAACACTAGCCTCTCCTTATATGCATGCGAAATTGATTCTGTCAGATAACACAAAAGCGTTTGTCGGCTCTGTGAATTTATCAACGCAAAGTCTGGACAAAAATCGCGAGCTCGGGATTATACTTTCTGAGCAGGAAATAATAAAAAAGCTTTCTGATACTTTTTCTTCTGATTGGAATAAAGGGAATAATTTTCTACAAAAATAAATTTGACACAAAATTGAATTCCTGAGATGATTTTTAGTATGGATAATCAACTTCCGTCTGCTGAACATATGACTGTTTCAGAGATTACAGCGATGGCAAATGTAAAAGAAATAAAAGAGCCGTCGAAAAGTTACAGCCATATCGTAATACTTATATTTATGATATTATTTTGTATTACCGTTGTTGGAGTATCTGTTATAAACTTTGAGGGTTTTGTAACTACAAAAAGCGTCAGCGTTATTCACGCTCAAATTAATCAGACTCAAGATGTCCAAAAACTCACGAGCCAGTAAAAGAAAACATAGCTCCAGATATTTGGGGAATTTAAATCATAAACTGTTTGCCGCAGTTTTTCTTGTTGCGGTTTTTGTAGTGGCGTTTTTTTTGTATAGATTTATTTTTTTCCAGTTAAGACCTGTTTTGGAAACACCAAAGACAGAAATGGCTAAAATTCCGCCAACAATTGTAAACAAGTTTAAAAAAGAAAGCCAAGCGCATGTGACATTTAGGGTACCAATTCTTATGTATCATTACGTAGAGTATGTGCAGGATAAAAAAGATACCATAAGACAAGCCTTAGACATTAATCCTAATATATTTGAAGAACAGGTTAAAACGCTTGCTGGTGCGGGATATACATTTATAACCGCAAAAGACTTGGGAGAAGCGCTGGACGGTAAAAAAGAATTGCCCAAAAATCCCATATTGTTAACCTTTGATGACGGGCATTGGGATTTAGATACGGTAGTTTTACCAATTCTTAAAAAATATAACGCTAAAGCAACAGCTTATATAATACCAGGTTTTTTAGGCGGATCTGATTTTCTGAGCCCAAGCCAGCTTCGCGATGTAATTTCGAGTGGCTTAGTAGAAATAGGAGCTCACACTGTTCATCACGTTTCTCTTAAAGGGAAGTTCTTGCCCATTGTTCAATATGAAGTTTTACAAAGCAAGCTTATGCTGGAGAAAGATTATAATTTGTCGGTGGTTTCATTCGCATATCCCGGAGGGCAATTTGATGAGCAGGCAATAAATGTTGTTAAAAATGATAAATTTTCAACGGCTGTTTCTACAATCCCCGGCGAGGCACAAAGTGTTGCTAATAGATTTTTTCTTTTTAGACTAAGGCCCGGATATAGAACGGGAGACACTTTACTAAAATATATAAATGGGACAAATTTTTATAATTTTGGTCCCCCGCTAGATTAATCGTAAGCTTTTTGTTATTTGTTATACTAATCTTATGCTGACTTGTTATTTTGAAAATGGAGGAAAAGCATCGCTTCGACATGTCATAATTGACACACTTGTTTTAAAGGGCAATGAAATTCTTCTTGTAAAAAGGAGCAAGCAAATTCTGGAGGGCGGTAAATGGGCCATTGTCGGAGGGTTTGTGGCAAGAGACGAAACAATTAGGGAAGCTGTTGCACGAGAAGTGATGGAAGAAACAGGATATGCAATAGAAGACATAACATTCCTGACGGTTAATGATAGCCCTAATAGGCCTCATGAAGATAGACAAAATATTGCTTTTGTATTTTTCGCACAGGCTTTAGAAAAAGAAGGAAAACCTGATTGGGAATCATCAGAGCAAAAATGGTTTCCCCTAGACGCTCTTCCCAAAGAAGTGGAAATTGCCTTTGATCATCTTTACGATATCAATCTTTATGTCAACTATAAAAAGACCGGCAAAAAACTTCCTGTTATCTGATATCATAATATAGTTTATGGATTCTAAAGCTCAATTAGAAAATATTATTGAAGTTAAAGAACTTGTTAAAAAATTTAAAGATTTCACCGCTGTTTCCTCGATATCGTTTTCCGTTAAAAGAGGGGAAATATTTGCTTTTTTAGGGCCAAACGGAGCGGGTAAATCTACTACGATTAAAATGCTTACCACTCTTCTCACGCCGACAACCGGAAAAATTTCCGTAAATGGATTTGATCCAACTTACCAGAAGGATGATATAAGAAAGTCATTTGGTATTGTTTTTCAGGACGCGAGTCTTGATGACGAGTTAACGGGGTACGAGAATATGGAATTTCATGGAGTTTTGTATAAAGTTGATAAAAAAACCAGAAAAAAAAGAATAGAGGAACTTTTAAATTACGTTGAACTTTGGGATAAAAGAAACCTTCTTATAAAAACATATTCCGGAGGAATGAAAAGAAGACTAGAGCTTGCTCGTGGCCTTTTGCATCATCCCAAGATTTTATTCCTAGATGAACCTACTTTGGGACTTGATCCGCAGACAAGAAATCATATATGGGACTATGTTAGGAAATTAAACAGAGAAGAAAGCATAACGGTTTTTTTTACGACGCACTATATAGAGGAAGCAGATAAATATGCGCAGACTATCGCGATAATGGATCATGGAAAAATTGTTAGAATAGATACTCCGGATACATTAAAGAAACAAACAAAAACCAAAGATTTAGAAAGTGCGTTTTTAGCATTAACCGGTAATAAGATAAGAGACGAAGAAGCTAGTGGAGTCGATGCCTTAAGAGCGCATAGAAAAATGTGGAGGAGATGAGATGAATGCAATATATATTCTCTGGCTTAGAGAATTAAAAAGATATTTCAGATCGCGTGCCAGGCTTATCGGTTCACTTGGTCAACCGTTATTGTTTTTAGTAGCTTTGGGTTTTGGTTTAGGCCCAGTTTTTCAAAGAGCAGGACAAGGTAATTACTTTGAGTTTTTGGGGCCGGGTGTTGTCGCGATGGGAATAATTTTTACGGGAATTTTTGCTGGAATTCAGGTCATTTGGGATAGGCAATTTGGTTTTCTAAAGGAAACATTGGTGGCACCTGTTTCAAGATTCGAGATAGTTTTAGGTAAGGCTTTGGGGGGTGCGACTGTTGCTTTTATTCAAGGAGTAATTGTTTTAATCCTGACTTTAATCATAGGGGTCAGGATACATTCCTGGATACTTTTCCCCGTTGCTCTTTTTGCTATGTTTTTAATCGCGTTGTTTTTTACCGCATTGGGAATTGCAATCGCTTCTATTTTTGAAGATATGCAGGGGTTTCAGTTGGTATTAAATTTTGTAGTACAACCCACATTCTTTCTTTCCGGCGCCCTTTTTCCACTAAATGGAGTTCCTAAATTTTTACAGGTTATTGCAGCTTTTGATCCGTTATCTTACGGAGTGGATGCTATTAGGGGTGGTTTGGTAAACAAAACCCATTATGGGTTGGGACCTGACCTGGTTTTACTTTCTTTTTTGTCACTTACAATACTTGCAATTGGTAGCTATCTTTTCTCCAAAATCCAGTTATGATTTAGTATTTTCAGCGAAAATTCAGTTAAATAGTAGTATAATTGCCGCATGAAAATCCTCGTAGTTGAAGATGAACATAAGATTGCCAATCTTATCAAGCAAGGACTTGAGCAGGAGCACCATGTGACGGATGTTTCTTACGATGGAATAAACGGATATGATCTGGCTGTTTCCGAATCTTATGATGTAATAATTTTGGATAGACTTTTACCAGGAATGGACGGATTAAATATCTGCAAAAAATTAAGAGAGCAGGAAAACCATACCCCCATTTTAATACTGACCGCAAAGAAGCAAGTTGAAGATAAAGTAGAAGGGTTAAACAGCGGAGCAGATGATTATCTTACAAAACCCTTTGCATTTGAAGAGCTTTTGGCCCGAATAAAAGCTTTAAGCAGGAGGCCAAAAAAAACTTTGGAAAACTTATTAAAAGTCGGAAATTTGACGTTAGATGTAAATTCTTATGAGGTAAAAAGAGGAGGAAAAAAAATTAATCTTTCTTCAAAGGAGTTTGCTCTTTTGGAGTATCTCATGAAGCATGAAAATAAAACATTAAAAAAAGATCAGATAATAAGTCATGTTTGGAATTACGATACGGATATTCTTCCTAATACAGTTGAGGTTTTTATCGGATATTTAAGAAACAAAATCGACAGGCCTTTTAAGAATGAAAAATCTCTATTACATACGATAAGAGGTTTTGGATATAAAATAGGAGAAGAATAAATGTTTGAAAGAGCGCGCATAAAATTAACTCTTTGGTATCTCTTGGTAATAATGATAGTTAGTGTTTTCTTTAGCACGTTTATTTACCTTGGGGCATCAAGAGAAATTTACAGAGTCGTAAGTATTGAGCAGTTAAGAGCTGCGCATCCTGAGCTTGGAGAAAGATATATTCAAAGACCTGTTTGGGATATAGAGAAATTGCCGGTGCCAAAAGCCCCATTGGCTCCCCGATTAATTCAAGACACAAGAGTGCGAGTTGCCGAAGGATTGGTGCTAATTAATTTAATAATACTGTTTTTTTCAACTCTTGCGGGATATTTTTTAGCAGGAAGAACACTGCGTCCAATAAAAGAAATGGTTGATGATCAAAATAGATTTATTACAGATGCATCCCACGAGTTGAATACTCCTTTGACTTCTCTTAAAACATCAATAGAAGTTAATTTAAGGGATAAAAATTTTAATCTGGAAAAAGCAAAAAAAGTTCTAAAAGGAAATCTGGAAGACATTGATAGCTTACAGTCTTTGTCCGATAAGCTGATAAAACTTACCCAGTATCAAAATTCCAATGGTAGCCTAAAGTTTGAAGAGCTAAATATAACAAGTGTAATTGATGCTGCGTTTGAAAGAGTAAAATCCAT
>JAKAEH010000019.1 GCA_021825955.1 bacterium
AAAAATAGATATTATTTATGAGATAGTAAAGAAATGTAATGAAAATATTATATATCTTATAATATCTAATTTTATCTTTTATAAATAAACGATTTATCAGGATATAATAGATTTTCAAAATTATATATGGTTCTCAGCATATGACGATTTTAGAATTTAAATATTGTAAATAAACATATTGTAGAAACTATAATATAATTCATCTTACTTCTTAAATTCTTCATCTTTCTTCTATTTGTACTAGATTTCACTTCAAATCCCAAAATCAAATAAATATAAAAGTACAAGTTGACTGGCCTTTCAAGGCATTCTTTTTTTCTTTCTATCTTTTTAAGAAGTTTGAGAAGAAAGAATAGAAGGCTTAAAGGAAATCTAGAGAAGAATGATAAATGGTTTAAAGAAGGTCTGAAGGAAAGAAGTTTGGCTTAAAGAGCTAAAATTAGGAGTGAATTTTCATTAAGACTTCTCTTATAACCATATTTTCCTGAAAATCTCCTTTAAGTCATTTATCTTTTTTAGAGATAAAAAGGATTTTGGCCAAATACTGGCCGAGTCGTACTTTTATATTTTTATTTTTCCAGGCGTCTGGTTTAAAATCTGTACTATCTTATACTTCTGTACTTTTGCTCTATTTTTCAATCTAGTTTTTAAATTTATCTTTCATATATTGTGTAATACACAGTATATTCTTCTTTTCTCTTTCTCTTTTTATATCTTATTTGAGAGTTGAAGTTAGATTTATATTTCAGTACAAGTACAAAAATAAAAGTTCAATTGAAGTACAAGTACAAAAATAAAAGTTCAATTGAAGTACAAGTACAAAAATAAAACTTCAATTGAAGTACAAGTACAAAATAAAAGCTCAATTGAAGTACAAGTACAAAATAAAATTTACATCAAAGATATAAATCAAAAGAAAAATAAAAGTTCAATTGAAGTACAAGTACAAAAATAAAAGCTCAATTGAAGTACAAGTACAAAAATAAAAGTTAGATTCAAGTACAAGTACAAAATAAAATTTACATCAAAGATATAAATCAAAAGAAAAATAAAATTTACATCAAAGATATAAATCAAAAAGAAAAGAAAATTATGTTTTTGACCTTTGGTCAAAAACACGGAACAAAAAACGCGCGCAGCGCAACAAAACTATTTTGTTTTTTAGCTAATTCTCGTGGTCTGGATATTCATCCTTGGATTACCCCCTCCGACATTGAAAACTGGAGGCCCTGACACTTGCGTGGCTGGATTCTGGTAATGCATCTGCTGTTGTTGCCCCATTGGTGTCTGATAACCTTGATTCTGCATCTGTCCAGGAGTTTGCGCTGGACCAGGTGTAGGAACCGACATAGGAATGTTAATCGGAACAGCTTGTGTCATCGAAGGAGCTCCTCCTAAGAAATCGTTAAGAGAAGCTGCATCTGTTGGTGGAATTGAATGCATGGATCCGTAATCTCCTCCACCAGATTCATCATTATATCCTCCACTTCCTCCATAATTTCCTCCTCCTCCTCCACCATTAGAAGATGATGAATGATTTCCTCCTCCGCCTCGAGAATATCCTCCACCACCTCCTCCAGAAGCAAGTTCATCCTGTCTATCCATTCGGAGCTGAGCCAATTGCTGCTCAATCTCATCTTGCATTCCTGCTCCATACTTCTCCTTAAGTCTCTGAAGCGTATCTTGTTGTCTTGTTTGAGTGTTGGACTTGACAACTTTCAAGAGAACAGCGCTAACCAATTGAGCCTTCATTGACACTACCTTTCCGACAAAGATCTTCTCGAAGTGTAAAAGAGGCACAAAAGTGATATCGACATTCTCTAAAAGGTTCCAGTTAACTGGTTTTCCATCAAATCCAGTGAAGAGTGTCTTGTTGACCTTTCCGCTCTTGAGAGTAACCCAGACATTGGGGTTCTTACCCTTGATCTTCTCTCCTGAAGTAGGATCTCTAGGCCAGTAAACAGGGCTCTTGAAAGTCTCTCCTGGGTTCTTAGGATCAAAGCTAAAAAGCTTAACCTTACCCTTGTATTTTCCCAGAATCTCTGAAGTAGCCCTATGAACTCCTTCTAAAGAATCTAAGGCCTTCTGCATATCATTTCTTACCTTGGGGTCATCAAGTGAAAATCGGATCATCATGGAAGCAGTTCTCTTAGTGTAAGGACCTTCAGTTCCTTGCTTGGTGTCGTCTCTGTATCTAATTCCGCTGGTGGTGCATTCAGGAAGTTCTAACAAAAAGTCGCTAATGATAGGTTCCTCTTCAGTTCCATAGTTGTAGTGAAGCTTGATGTTGTTGAAGTTGACAGTGTCTGAGCCTACTTTTACTTGTCCTGGTTCGGGTTCGGATCCTCCAAGGTTTTCAGGTCTGAATTGATCGAAAGTGACGTATTTCGTTGCCATTTTTCTTTCTTGAGTTTTCTAGCGAGAGTTTCTCGGTATGTTTTTGTATCCTTTACAAATTCGTTTTTACTTTTCAATTTTTTCATTTTCTATCAATTTCCAAAAAGGGCAACGTGGGCCCTTTGGGCCCACGAGCGAAAGCTTCGCTTTCGCGAGTGTTGAGATTTTTTGTACGACGATCTTTTATTTTTTCTTTTTTAATTAACTTTTTACCTTTTATATTTTATATACTTCATTTAATTTTCGAAACAGAAGAAAATAATTAACGGATTGAGTCCAATTATTTTTCAAAAAAAAATATAAATTTAATTTGCAAAAAATTCACTAAACACGAGCGAAGTAAACAACGCATCATGGACACTTCGCACAAAAATGAAAAGGCAATCAAAATAGAAATTGGTGAAAAACATGGAAGGAGAAAAATACTTCAAAATCGTAGGACTAATACTGGGCTTCATGATAGCATACTTCGGCCTGACAGGACTGGTAAGTATAAACATCTATAGCGAAAGCATTCAAAAAGACAAAGGAAATAACACTATGCCATATTGCACATTAAACAATACTATAGATCTAAGAACTTTCAACTTAACTACCGGAATAGCTTACTTAGTTTTTGCTGGATTCTGTGGATTGTTACTCTTTGGTAATTTTGTGTATAGAAAATCTTTAGAAAAAGGTAGGTATATAGTAACCATATTTTCATTGTGTTTAGTATGGGTGTTTATGTTGATTTGGTGTGTTTTTGTAGCTGGGTTCTCTTTTGTAGATAATGTTTGCACAGAATACAATTACAAGGTGCATCTCAATGAGTTCGCCATGGCTATGTTTACGTTGGGTTCATCGCTTTTCTTGATACTTTTAGGGTTTGCGTTCCCGTGCGTCATGATTTGCAAAAATTGAGTTTTTAGCGCTCCGCGCGTTCTTCGGCCTGATGGCCGAAGAACCAAATTTTCTTTTTAGATTTTGTTTTTCTTTTTAGATTTTGTTTTTCTTTTTAGATTTTGTTTGTTTAGTAGTTTGCAGTTGCAGAAATATGCATCCGAATGAATATATCAATGATATGTATAATTATGAAAATTATTTAATATTTCCATTCTTAAATTTTCATTCATATCTTAACAAAAGAATGAATATATCATGTTTATGCAATATTCTGCAAATAAAAATGACAAAACAAAGAAAAACAAAAATCAAAATTAAAATGATGGATTGGTTGGACCTTAAAAACGTCTTTTATCTTCCAGCTAATCTAATTTACAATCTTGGATGCAAAATAAGTAACCGTGAAAACGGTTACGAGAAAATGTTATGGAGCATTCATGATAACGGAGAATTTGATTACATAAAAGAGAGATTTTCATGGTATAAGGGTGAAGAAAACGGATTGGAACTCTTTAGACAGCAAGAAATACCATGGCAAACTCCAAGATATAGTCATTTTCTCCATTCCCTTCCTCTTACATATTTAAAAGAACACAAAGAACAAATAAAAGAAGAAACCGCTTTAGAATTAAGACATTATCAACCTCTTAGATATTATTGGAAAGAAGACAAAAAGAAATTTAGTTATTTGTCTTTCTTTTCTATCGGGATATCATCTATTCTGTTTCTAAATAAAAAGACTTACTATCCGTATCTTATTTTCAATACTCTTGCATTGGGGACGTTCTGTGGTTCTCATTCACATATATAATTTTCTTATTTTCGACACAATGTGTAGAAAAGTTATTCTTCTTAATTTCCACCTTCAAGTTCATATAAATCTGGAAAATCACCTGCAATTTTAGGCGCAGGAAGAGTGATATACTTCAACCTTTCGGATGTATAATCCCAACGTCCAGACTGATTCCAGAGATTCAGAAACTCTTCTTCGGTAAAATTATTTTTGTTCTTTGATATTTCCGAAAAACATCCGTTTTTGAAAATATCCCTTTAAAAGGTAAAGGTTCTTTTCTAACTCTGAATTTCCCGACAAGACCTTTAAAATTCTCTTCTAAAGATTTTTTACATACTCTAGCTAACAATTCATCCATTTCTTTGTCATACTCGTAAAGGATTACCCTTAAGTCTGTATTATTTAAGTCCAGTTTATCCAGATCTATGTCCAAATATGAAACTCCGACACACCAGAGCTTTTCCATTTTCTTTTCTTTCATCCTTTTGTTTTTCTTTCATTTTTATTTCGAAAATGATTTTTTGATTAATTTATAAAAAGAAGTAAATGTCCGAAGAAGAAAAAGAAAATAAGGGAGAACTTGTAACTAAATCAGAAGAAATAAGTAATCTTCCAGAACAAAAAAAAGAGAAAGTAGAGGTAGAAAAAGAGAGAACTATAGGGTGGGGAAGATGGGCATTGAATAAAGCTACCAGGGTCGTGGTTGGACACGGTGTCGCGAAAGCCTCTAAATACGCTTTTTGGTCTGGATTGGTGTTTTTTGGCCCCTTAACCGTTGTTTCTACTGTCGGTATTCCCGCTGTTGCAGCAACGGCTCTTCTCGTTCATTCTGGGGTGATAGAGTATGTTGCAGATAAAGCTGTTTCTTCTGCGATTGAAAACTAAATTATTTGCTTTGCAAAGTTCTTTTTCGGCACATGTGCCGAAAAAGGCGCTACGCTTTAGGACTTTCGTCCGCAAACGCTCGCTGCGCTCGCGATTCCAAAGAAAAAATGATAAATAAATTAAAAATTTTAAACATTTCAAAGAAAAGAAACATGGAAACTGAACAAGTTAAGATCCCAACCCCGCTCAAATTCATCCCTTACGAGGAATTTAAACAAATTAATGAAAGTGTGCAAGAGAAAATTAAGCAGGATATCCTCGAACGACATAGAGAAATTATAGAAAAATTTAACAAGAAATTACTCCAAGCAGCACAAAATAAACTTTCCGCTAATTTTACAAAAAGTCCTCTAGTCTATGACGGGTTTTACAATATAGATTATGATGAATTTCATATTTTAGCTCAATATTTTCACAGTTTAGGATATGACGTTTTGCTTTGCGATTGTGAAGAATCCGGAAGATTTCTAACTCGTTTTGTATCATTACAGTTATGGTCTAAAGGTAATAAAAATATGAAAATTGAAAGTGGTGAAGGTTTAAAGATTCTCAAAGTTACAGAATTCAGACACTCTTGTTGAGTAAAAGAAAATATTTCCGACCTAGGTCGGAAATTAAGATGTAGGAAAAATCTCCCCTTGAAAAATCATCTCAAACATACATTCATCACATACAACTATATTCTTCATACTTTGAGTCGGAAGATATCTCTCTTTCACTTCTGATAAATATAAATATTCTGGATATATTTTCGGAGAACATGAATTTATGAAATCTTTTCCGGCACTAGTGCCGGAAAAGGCGCTAGCGCTTACGAAATAACACTTTACATCGTCGAACTTTGTAGTATCTTCAATTAAATATTCACCTTCATATTGTCCCATTAAATAAACTTTAAAGGGTTTTTGTTTTTCTTTATTTATGAACAAATATGTGGCTATAGGTACAATATCTCCGACTGAATATGTGTGTGATATTCGGCAAATTCTGTTAGTGCTATTGATACAGCATCTAGAACAATATATTCTTTTGCTTCTTGGAAGGAGTTTGAAGATAAGTTTGTATAGATCTTTAACCAATTTTAATTCTGGTCTTTGTTTTCCTATCCAGATGAGTGTGTAAATTATACATTTTCTACAGTTTCCTGACCAAGTTCCGTGATAGCAACATTTCCATTTCTTTTCTTCTTTTTCTACTTTTTCTTCTTTTCCTTTTCCATTAAATTCTAAGTTTTCTGAGTTGACGAGAGTTTTAAGAGGATTTTGTAAATCGTGTTCTTCAAAAACAAACTCATCCATCTTCTTCTGATCAAAAAAACATGAATAAGAAATCATTTTCGAATATGGTTCTTTCGACCGAAGGTTGAAAGAACGGCTCCGCCAGAAAACTAGTGATTATAAGGTGAGATCGAAATCAAAAACAAAAGAAAATCATTCAACAAAGAAATTGGAGAAGGCAGAGGCCGCTTCACATCTAAAAACAAAACAACCCTTGGAACTGAAGTATCGTTTTTAACGAAATGTAAATAAGTTTCATCAAATAAAACTCCTTCTCCATTTTTCCATTCATATATTTCTGAGTCTACTGAAATGTAACAATCACCCAACTCTTTAGGAGGAATAGATAATCCCAGATGATACCTTAAGATACCTTTGAAAGGTCCATAGTGAGCTGGTAAAGTTTTTCCTGGTTCCATAATACTGAAGAAAGCTGTAGTTATGTTTTTGTCCTTTTCTAATATGTTTTTCAAAAAAGGGCATTCTTCCAGTGCATCGAATTCTTTCCCAAACATTTTAAGTTTGATAGTGGTCCATCCTTTCCAGAAGTTTTCGTCTTCAACGATGAAATTCTTTCCTACATTTTCTTCTATTTCCTCTTTTTGTAAAATTTTAAAATATTCATCTCTGATTTCTCTCCAATTTTCTTCCAGAAGAATAGAAGTTGGAAAGATTTTCTTCTTTTCCTCTTCAGTATAGAATACTTTCTTTTCCGTGATACTTTCTATAAATTGGTTGTAAGGGAGGAAAGCTTCTGTAGGGTTTCTCAACACATATATCGCTAACAATCCCAGTATTATCAGCCCTAGGTATGCATACAGTTCCAAGATTTCCATGAAGATTCTGTTTCCTCTTATCTTTACTTTCTTCTCTTCTTCTCTTTAGATCTCTTTTAATTCTTAAAACACTCGCGGAAGCGCAGCTTCCGCTCGTGGGCTTCGCCCACGATTAAAAATTTAAAGTAAAATTAAAAATAAAGAAAAGCCTATGAATGCTAGGAACATCCAAGAATACGTAGTGGCAAAAGTAATCGAACACTTGGAATATAGAGACGAAGAGATCAAAAACTTGAAGATACAAGCTTTGAAAAAAGACAAAGAAATCAAATACATGAAAGAATTATTAACAACAAACAGAGTTTGTTATGAATGTAAATGTAGCAGATGTGATAAATTTTGTGTCAAGCTTCCGTTTCTCGATAAAGAGCATTTTCATGATGCCATACCTGAGTTTCCGGTGCTTTGTTACAATTGCTTCTTCACAATTCTTTAATTCGTGGGCGAAGCCCACGAGCGGAAGCTGCGCTTCCGCGAGTTGAGTAAATAATCTTGAAAAATTCTTCGTATTTTATGGAAATATAGAAAACTTTAGGAAAACTCGCGGAACCGAAGGTTCCGCTCGTGCGCGAAGCGCACGCTACTAAAGCAATTCTATGTAGTTGTGTGTCTTGATACCTCCTAAACCATCATCTACAATGAAACTCCTCGGATTTTTGATCCAGATGACCCCTTCATAGGTAGAACATACTTGCATGAAAGAATAAAATCTCCCTTTATCGGTTAACGAATAAGTAAGAGAAGTATTGTCAATGAAGCCTAACATGCTATAATCTTGAAGCCAGCACTTAACTTCCAACTCATCTACTTCCAAGATCTCAATTCTTACTTTTTCACCGATATGTGGTAGTTTCTTTCGTTTCTCCGTTTCTGTTTCAACCACTCTTTTCACTAAAGATAAGTCTAGATTTCTCACGGTTTTCATTTCTTTTTACTATTGTGTTGTTTCTCGGTTTTTATTGTTAGATCAATTTTATTATTGCGATGCAAAAGATCAGAAGTAAAATAAAATTAATTGGTTAATTTTGCAGAGAAACGCATTCGTATGAAAGATATCAAAGAAATGTGATTTTTGTCACAAAAGAATGACAAGTATCATGAGATTGCGGTATTATGCACAATTAACCAATCTTTTTAGACCTTTGGTCAAAAAAACACAACACTCGCGGAAGCTTCGCTTCCGCTCGTGAGCGCGAAGCGCTCACATACTAGAATGAAATATAGATGGTATGCGTAGACGACAGAATAGACAAATCATCCCGGATATCATCATATAACTCTGTCTTGTTTTTGGTCCCACATTCTAACCTATGAAACCTTTCTCTGACCTCATTCAGAAATGTTCTCTTATTTTCCACAGACATTTCGTCGTTTAACTTCATAGCGAACCTTAAATGACCATTCTTATTTCTCTCGATTTCATTGATCATTTTATCGTAGAATTCCTGTCTGGATTCTTTTAGTAGTTGATTTTGAGCTTCTACGCTCTTCTTTTTAAGGTTTTCGTTCAAATATTTGTAACAGAAGTTCTCAGGGAATGCTTCCATTTTTCTTCTTTCTTTTTGTTTTTGTTTGTTTTTGTTTGTTTTTGTTTCTTTTTGTTTGTTCAGTTTTTAAAATTTTAGCTAAATGAGATTTAGGTTGATCATGTATTTCTAAATTTATTTCCATTCCTCTATCTTCTCTTACAAATCTAAACCAGATTTAGATTTTTCATGTAATTTCTAAATGAGATTTAGATTGATCATGTATTTCTAAAATAAAATTCTATCT
>JAKAEH010000020.1 GCA_021825955.1 bacterium
TCGATATGCATTACAAAAAGGGCGTTTTTGGCAGGCGTAGCGATCCCAAGACCAAGCCCCATTATTGCATAGGCAATATATAAAAGCATCAAACTATTGGAAAAGGCAAAAGCGATATAGGAAGCGCTAGTTAATAAAATCCCAAAAAATGTGGCTGCAAATTTTAAACCCTCATTGCTTTTATCCAAAAAACGGGCGGTTGCTATTTCAACGATTATTCTAACAACCAAATAAAAACTGAAGGCAAAGGCAGCCGTTTCTATGCTTCCTCCCTTTATACTTTTAACCACAAAAATAGCCAAAATCGGAATAACAAAATACCAAGCAGACCATAAAAATGTTTCGGACAAAATAAAAGCTTCAACTAAAGGATTTATTTTAAAATGCGAGGGGTTTCTGCCAATAAACTGCTCTTTAAGCATATAAATTATTCTAGCAATAAATTTTGAGGGATTTCAAATGGCAATTAGCGGGAGATTTTCTTTTTGTTAAGTCGCATGCCTTTTTTGGCATTGATGCGGATTTTTTTGGCTTTTTCTTGTTGTTTTTGCAGCTTAATTCTTCCTGATGTTTTTTTGTCGATATCCGTTTGGCATTCTTCGTTTAAACATTTGTAGGTCTTGGTGGTTACCAAAGAGGAATAATTATCCAGTTTTAGTGTTTTTTCTTCAACCAAAACCAGTTTTCCGCCACAGGAGTTACACTTGGGTGAAAATGAGAATTTGTTATTTATGCTAGTCAAAGTCTAAGAATTATAGCATGGTTGAAGCTATTTTACAAGAATATATTGTTTTAAAATTTAAAAAATGTGAAAAACATTCCGATTGAAGCTAGTCCCATTCCTATAAAAGTCAGCCAAACCAGTAAGTTTGACACCCAACCGCTTTTATACTCTCCCATTATTGTCTTATTTTTGGCGATTAAAGCGATTATGAGAATAAGAGGAACAGCAACAACGCCGTTAATAACAGCGGCAAATACTAAAGCTTTTATCGGGTCTATTCCGACAAAGTTAATTATTAGACCGATAAGCGTTGCGATAACAATTACTCCGTAAAAACCGTGGGCTTTTTTTAGCTTTAAATTCAAACCCTCATTTAAATTAAACGCCTCTGCAAATGCATAAGCAGCAGACCCAGCAAGAACCGGGACAGATAAAAGGCCAAGGCCGATAACGCCTACGGCAAAAATTACTTTTGCAAGGTAACCTGCATTGGGAAAAGTACTAACCAAAGGCTCCAATGCTTTTGCGGCATCGGCAGCAGTTTTAATGTCAGTAAACCCATGCGCGTTTAAAACCGTTGCGGTAACCACTATTATCGACCAGGTGCCAATCTCCGAAAATAGCATCCCAAAAAAGTTATCTATTCTTAAATTTCGGATAAATCTCCAGCTGATTAAGGGTTTGCCATTTTTGCCTAACAGATGAGTCATTCTTTCTTCCTCTGTTTCCTCCGAAGCTTGCCAAAAAAACATATACGGAGAAATTGTTGTTCCCAAAACTCCGACAATTATGAATAAGAACTGAAAATTAAACTCTATATGCGGGACAAAAGTTGCTTTTAAAAGCGTGCCCCAAGGCTGAGACACAATAAAAACAGTTACAGGATAAGCAAATAAAGATAAACACAGCCATTTGAGGATTTTTGAATACACTCTGTAAGAAGTAAAAATTTCTAAAACAAGCATTAAAACGGTAAAAATTAAAGTTAAAATTACAAAATTTATGGGAACGATTAAATTTGCCGCAGCCGCCATTGCCCCTATATCTGCCCCTATATTAATCGTATTGGCAATTAAAACAAGAAGAACTACCGTATAGAGAATTTTTCTTCCGTAGTGCTTTTTTACAACTGCCGCAATACCCTTTCCTGTCACCGCCCCAATTCTTGCACAAGCCTCTTGAACTCCGGCTTGAAAAGGAAGCATAAAAACGGCTGTCCAAAGCTGTCCGTAACCGAATTGCGCTCCGGTTTGTGAGTATGTGGCAATTCCCGATGGATCATCATCTGCGGCACCGGTAATAACACCGGGCCCCAAAATCTTAAAGAATTTTTTAATTCTTGATGAAATTTTATCCACTAAACCCAGTATGTAATTAAAAATATGTTAAAGTCAAGATTTCTACTACTCATTGCTATGATAAATACAAAAATATAATATAATGAAAGATATGGCTAAAAAAAATATAGATGACAAGCTGGAATTATCCAGTAATACTCATAAATTAAACTGGTTAAGAGCCTCTGTTTTAGGAGCAAACGACGGCATTGTTTCGATTGCAGGTTTAGTAATGGGTGTTGCCGGAGCTACCGAATCTATCGGAGTTATCTTTACGGCAGGCATGGCCGGAATAGTTGCGGGCGCAATATCAATGGCAGCCGGTGAATACGTTTCGGTAAGTAGCTCCAGAGACACGGAAAAAGCGCTTTTGAAAAAAGAGCATTATGAGCTTAAAAACTTCCCAGAAAAAGAACTTAATGAACTTGCTTTAATTTATGAACAAAAAGGTTTATCGAAAAAAACAGCAATGGTGGTTGCTAAAGAATTATCAACAAACGATGCTTATGCGGCTCATGCTCACGCAGAGCTCAATATCGACCCAAATAACCTGACTAGTCCCTGGCACGCTGCCTTTGCTTCTTCAGTTGCGTTTGTTTTAGGCGCAGTCATACCTTTAATTGCAATATTAACTCCGCCTCTTTCTTTGCGCATTCCAATTGCCTTTGTTGCCGTATTACTGGCTTTGGCAATAACCGGATTTTTAAGTGCGAAAGCAGGAGGAGCAAGCGCAAAACGTGCCATTTTACGAGTAGTAGCAGGAGGAACGTTAGCAATGACAATAACTTATGCAATTGGTAAACTATTCGCAGTTTCGGGAATATAATCTAATCTAAGACAGCTCAATTTCTTCGTTTTTTAATTTATCTGCTAAAATATGTTTGTGAAACCATTAATTATTGCCCATCGAGGAGACACAATAAACTATCCTGAAAATACCATCGAAGCATTTAGTTCGGCTTTTAAAAGGGGGGCAGGCGGAATTGAATTTGATCTTCATCTAGATAAAAAGGGTAACGTGATTGTTGTTCATAACTATTTATTTGATGAGAATAAAAAATATCCTCTTTTCAAAGATGTTTTAAAGCTATTCGGGCAAAAAGGAAGGTTGGAAATAGAAATCAAATCCCTTGATCCTAAGTGCATTATAAAGGTTTCGGAGTTAATAGAAATTTACAAACCAAAAAATTTTGAAATAACATCAAGCATCTTGCCTCTTTTCCCTTACATTAAAGGTGAGTTTCCAAAAGCCAAAATCGGGCTCATCTTTAAAGAAAGCCTTATCGAATCTTGGATGACAAAAGATTTTATTAAAGAGTTTGTTCTTAGTTTTATGAAATTAACGGGCGCAAACGTTTTGCATTTGCCCTTTGAATACTATACGCCAAACATTGTTAAACTTATGCACGCGAATGGTTTTCTTTCTCACGCTTATTTAAAAAGTTGGGGTGTGGATAAATTTAGAAAAGCAGAAAAATTAGGAATTGACCAATGCACAACCGACGATATAAATTTACTTAAGAAGATTTAAATACATTGTACAAAATCTTTGAAAATATAATTTTATAAGCAAAAACGTGCTTAGTTTGGTATAATTTGAGAGAATTGCCGGATCGTCTAATGGTAGGACAACGGACTCTGAATCCGTTTATCTACGTTCGAATCGTAGTCCGGCAGCCAAGACGGGTAAACATCACTAAATCGTGGCGAGCTTATGTTCAATATAGCATATAAATTTACGTTTATCTTTAAAAACAGGTCGAATTGGTTGTTGCTGTATAATATCGAAAAATATATAAACGGAGCGATTCTTCAAGTAGGAAGAGTTGAAAAAGAAAGGAAGGCGCATTTTAAAAAATTTATTGGACTTCCTATTGCACATTTTCGAAGACTGGATAATATATTTTTAGACGCGCACTTTTATTTCATCTGCATTGACCAAATTGATAAAAATTTGAAACGGCTTATTGGTCAATTAGATAATAAAAACTTAGAGATAATTTACCAAGAATTTCAAACAGACTTCGATAGTGAAATTCGTAACGATTTAGAACATATCGATGCACGAGCCGTTGGAAAAACAAAATTTGAGAAGGATGTTGATGAGAATACTAAGCGGTCGTGGATGGTCGATTTTGTGAATTTTCAAGGGGATAAGCTTTCTTTCGGAGGAAGAAAATACGCAATAAACAAAGACTCAATAAAAAAACTTAAAAAAATCTATCAAAAGCTAATAAGAACAATAAGGGCAGATTATGCACTAAAAGATAAGAATTATGTAGAGATGGAAAAAGCTTTGCGAATGACAAGATATTTTAAAAAACAATTTCCAATTAGAACTGTATTATAACGACTAAATGGTTCTAGACCGAGGTGCTCAGCAATTTTACCTTAAAAACCTTAGTATGTGAGGAACAAAAATAAGAATTCCTACGATTACAGAACCCATTGCAGCTAAAAGCACCATTCCGGCAGAGACATCTTTAGCAATCTTTGCTTCTTGCCTGTGTTCATTTACCAACAGATTTACTACTTCTTCTATGGCCGTATTTATCATTTCTGTACAAATTACCAGAAGTATCATAATACCCAATATTCCCATTTCAAACGGGTTTACTTTAAGTATTAAACTTAAAACTATAACTAAAATCGCAGCCAGAAAATGAATTCTAATATTTTGGTTGTACTTAAAAGCAAAATAAATCCCTTGGAATGCATATCTAAATGATTTAAATAACGATTCGTGATTAATCATAAATTAAATAATCTTGGTTGCTATTATATAAACTATTATACTTAATAATCCTCCCAAAATTCCACCTACCAAAACTTCCGAAACAGTATGTCTTTTGAGCTTAATCCTTGACCAGCCGACTAAAAAAACAAACAAATATCCCAAAAGATAATATACATCTTTATGGATTATAACCATTGCCGTTACAAAAGCCGTTATCGTTGCCACATGTGCGCTGGCTTTTAGAAAATTATTAGCTATTTGGAGTATTAAAAGTCCGAGAGCAAGGGAAAATGTAGTTATAAACAAAATTTTGGGGGCCTGAAGAGAAAATAGAACTAAGATGTACAAAATAACCAAAAAAATTGCGGTTAAATAAAGCAAGGGTCTTTGTTTTCTTTTAGATATATCAAAATCAGAAAAAATTTTTAACTTTACCCCAACCGCAATATATATAAAATACATAAACATGAATACAAATGAGATAAGAGTCCATACTATTGCCTCGGAAATTTTTCCTTCTGTTTCATAAATTAAGTAGAACGGAAGAGGAATTAAAATTACAATAGGATTTAGGATAAGCGAAATTAATTTTGCCAGCAATTCAACAGCATTTTCAACCTTGAAGATTTTTAATAAAAAATTCTTTTCCATATATTTGATTTAATTCCAAAAGACCAATTCCATGTTCTTTTCCCGTTAGAAGAAAATATATTGTTTTAAAAGATATTTTTTCAACCGCCGAAAAATTTTTGAGGGCAGCCAAAAATTTTTCGTCCTTCCACCCAACTTCACCTAATTCATCTAATAAAAATTTTAAAAGCTTAGTGGCTATCTCTTTTTCTTGTCTTTCGAACACTCTTACTTTTTCATTTTCCAAAACCAAACTTTTAAAATCTGCTAACGTTCTCATTCTTGACGCTGTGGCCTTTACAAATAATTTGCCCTTTGAACTTTTCAGTATTGTTAAGACTTGATTATCATTCTTATAAAAATCCAAAAGCCTTTTTTCTAAATCTTTACTCTCTAAACTTCTTATCCAAACACCGTTTAACCACTCCAGTTTTTTGGTATCAAAGATTGGATTTGCCGTATTCACATCCTCTATTTTGAAAAGCTTTATCATTTCATCTAAGCTCATCTGCTCTTTATTTCCGCCCGGATTCCAACCAAGAAGCGCCGTGTAGTTTAGAATCGCTTCTTTTAAATAACCCTCATTTCTATAATCCAGCGCAGATTTTGCGCCGTGCCTTTTGGAAAGTTTTGTCTTATCTGTTCCTAAGATTATTGGCATGTGGGCAAAAAATGGCGCTTTCCAACCAAAGCATTCGTATAAGTATAAATGTTTTGGCGTTGACGAAGTCCATTCTTCTCCCCGCAAAACATGCGTTATTTCCATTAAATGATCGTCGACTACGTTTGCCAAATGATAAGTTGGAAATCCGTCTGATTTTAATATTACAAACTCATCGACGTCTTTTCCTAAAAAAGAAATTTTTTTATTTCCCACTAAATCCATCCATTCAAATTTCTCATCTTCTGGTACTTTTATCCATACTGCTCCTTCCTTTTCATGCGCAATTTTTTTATCCAACAATTCCTGAATATACTTTTTGTACAAATCTAATCTTTTTGATTGATAAATGATTTCTCCATCGTGTTTTAAGCCTAACCAGTCCAAACTTTCTAAGATCGCCTCTTTTGCTCCTTTAAATAGTCTTTTTTGATCAGTATCTTCAATCCTTAAAATAAATTGTCCTTTGTTTACCTTGGCAAAAAGATAATTAAATAAAGCGGCTCTGGTACTTCCTATATGCGGAATTCCTGTGGGACTTGGGGCAAATCTTACTCTAACCATATGCTTGCATTGTAGCTTAAAATTTTCCTATACTCAATATATGCTGACCTTAAGCCAAGCTACTGCCAAGTCACGGACAATTCTTAAAATCGGAATTGTCGTTTTGTCTTTAATTTTTCTAGTTCTGATCTTGTTTAGGATTGGAATAATCTTACAAGAAAAGTTCTTCCCTAAGGCACCTGCACCGCCAACTGTATCTTTTGGCAAAATTCCTCAAATTGTTTTTCCGAGCAACGTCACTGACAAAAGCTATAACTACAGCCTAGATACTGTAACCGGAGAACTTCCCGCCTTTCCCGACAGAGTTAGGGTTTATAAAATGACCACAGACCTTCCGGACCTTTTAGCCTTGCAAAAAGCAAAAAGTAAGGTGGCGGCTGTCGGATTTACTTCCACGGAACTTCCTATTTCAACAAAAACTTATCAATGGAATGATCCGGAACACTTAGACAAAACTCTGACCATGAACATATCCTCATTAAACTTTAATCTTACATCATCTTTTATGAGCGACTCCGTTGTCCAATCTGCAGTTAATTTACCCAGTCCCACTGCTGCAATTACAACCGCACAAGGTTTTCTTTCCGCAATGTCCAATTTCCCTGATGACATTGATTTAAGTAAAACAAAAACGCTTCTTTTTTCTATAAATAACAATACTTTAGCTTCAGCAACAAGCTTTTCCAACACTCAGGTCATTGAAGTTGATTTTTTTCAAAAAGAAGTTGATAAACTGCCGATTTTTTATCCAAAAGCAGTCAATACAACAATGAATATTTTAATCGTTGGAGGAAAAAATCAACCTCAGGTAGCTCAAGTCAATTATTTTCATCAAAATATATCAAGCGAAAATGCTACTTATCCCATAAAAACTGCCCAGGATGCTTTTAGTCTCCTAAAACAAGGGCAAGGGTATATTGCTTCGTATTTCGGATCGAGTACAGATATTTCCATTAAGAACGTTTATCTTGCATATTATATGAGTGATAAAAAACAAGATTATCTTGAACCGATAGCGGTTTTTGAAGGAGATAATGGATTTTTTGCCTATGTGCCCGTAATCACTGATGTATGGGTAAGTAAGTAATATTCCCCGAAACCAAATTTAATAGTTTTTCCGTGTCCAAAAACCTGTCCTCGCTGGACATTACTATCAAAATAATCGTATGTCCGTTTTCAAGCTTAGAAGTAACCAGGACTTGTCCTGCTTCTTCGGTATATCCGGTTTTTACTCCATAAACTCCCTCAATGCCCAACAGTTTATTTAAATTTTTTATTTCAAAAATCTTTCCGTTAACGTCGGTTATTATTTTGTTTTTTGTCGAAACAATTTTGGCAAACTCCGGGTTTTTAACTGCAATTGAAGCAAGCCTTGCTAAATCAGCCGGAGTCGTATAATCTCCATCATCTAAAAGTCCCGCAGGATCAGCATAATGGGTATTAAAAAGATTATATTTTCTCGCATTCTCATTCATCTTATTAACAAATGCCTCCTGACCTTTCGGATAATTTTCCGAGATAGTAGTAGCGGCATCGTTAGCCGAAGGAAGCAAAAGTGCGTACAAAAGGTTACTAAACGTTATTTTTTCTTCCGGGACTAAACCTAAAACAACGCCGTCTGCGGTTGCTGTTTTAACAGTTAAAATATCATCCGGTTTAAAATATTCCAGAGCCGTTAGGGCAGTCATAATTTTTGTCGTTGACGCAGGAGAAAAACGAAGACCGGGGTTTTTAGAAAACAAGACTGTTTTTGAATCTGCATCCATAACAACAGCGCCCTTTGCGGAAATGTTAGGAACAAACTCGCTTTTTAGAACGGGGAAACTAAATTCCGTTGGCATGGTTAGCGTTGAGGGCAGGATTTTATCCTTTGAAATTGTTTTTGTAAGAATAATGTCTAAGCCCAAAACAATTACGAAAACAGCTATTACTCCAAGAAAAGATAATTGTATGTAGATTTTTTTAAGCTTATTTAGAGTCGGAAAGTCTTTCATCAATTCTCTCCATATCCCGTGGAAACATGCTGGCTTCTCGAATATTGGAAAGTCCTAATATTTG
>JAKAEH010000021.1 GCA_021825955.1 bacterium
CAGACCTATATCTTACCTCTGATACTTCGTATTGGCCTTCCATAGAGTTGGGATGTTTAAAGTATAAGGACTCTACCACACATCTTGCAGGCTTTGTCTCAGGGAAAACTCTTGAAAACTCAACTTCCCCATTTGGTTTTATGTGTACCATTTCTCCGTTTTTTATCTCCCCGACATCATGAACGCCTTTCAAATGCTCAAAACCTTGTGTTTCTGATGCAATCGCTGCACCATCAAATGTTTTTGCAAACGCCAAAGGTCTTACTCCCAAAGGATCTTTTATTCCAAACAAATCCCCTTCGTCTGTTGCGACAACAAGTGAATAAGCGCCCTTCACACCTGAAAGACCTCTTGCTATCTTTTCCTTCCAAGAACTCCCTTGAGCATGGATTATTCTCCAGGCAAGAACCTCACTGTCTGTGTCTGACTCGTAGGGTACTTCCAAAGGAAGCCCTTCTTTTAGCTCTTCAAGATTGGCTTGGGGGATATTCCCGTTATGAGCAATAGCTATTGACCTTCCTTTATAAGAAACAACATAAGGCTGGAGACATCTTACTTCGTCCTTGTGATTTGATTTTTCTTTACTTCCAGAAGTTGAATACCTATTGTGGCCTATGACAGTATTACCGTTCAATCCATAATCTTCTATTGAGTCTTTGGGAAAAACATCTGAAACCAAACCTTTTCCTCTATAATGCTTAAAATCTCCTCCGTAACTATTAAAAGTCGCAATTCCGGTTCCTCCCTGGCCTCGATTTTGCTGGGCATAAAGACCTAAAACTGCTTCATGGGCAACATCTCTACCCGTAAAACTGGTAACACCAAATACTGCGCAATACTCGCGAGGTTTTTCTTCAAATTCGGGGAATAGGCTTGCTGCCTCAAGTCGTAACATTTAGTGTTAGGATAACTTCTAAGTACTAGATATAGTATTCTTTTTAACGTTGCAAATCAATATAACAAAACAGCTCAATGAGGAAAATTATCGAAGCTTATCTTTTAGGTATTCTACAAGTTTATCAATAGCTATTCTTTCTTGTTTTGCCGTATCGCGATCGCGAACTGTAACTGCATTATCTTTTAAGCTATCAAAATCAATTGTTATACAAAATGGCGTTCCAATTTCATCTTGCGAAGCATATCTTTTCCCTATATTTCCCCTATCATCCCAAGCTATTAAGTGCTTTTTTCTTAAATTTTCATAAACTTCCCTTGCCTTCGAAACCAATTCTTCTTTATTGGCAAGCAAAGGAAATACTGCAGCTTTATAGGGCGCAAGTTTTGGATCAAGTTTTAAATATATCCTTCCATCCTGCTCAGTATAGGAATCAAACAATACTACACCGACCAAACGCGATAGACCGAATGTCGGCTCAATTACGTGAGGAATATATTTTTCGCCAGTCACAGGATCCGTGTAGGACAAATCCCGTCCTGATTTTTCCGTATGGTTTTTTAAGTCAAAATCCGTTCTGTAGGCAAGTCCAAACATTTCCTTGAAACCGAAAGGATATTTGTATTCAATATCCATAGTTCTTTTTGAATAATGAGAGCGCTCAAATTCTTCATGCTCGCGCCACCTCAAGTTTTCGGTATTCAAACCTAATTCATGCGCCCAATCCCACATTTCTTTTTTCCAGGACTCATAAATTTTCTCCCAATCTTTGGGGTTTATGAAATATTCAAATTCCATTAAGTCAAATTCCAAAGTCCTGTGCACAAATTGGCCCAAAGTTATCTCATTTCTGAAAGCTTTTCCCTGCTGGGCAATGCCAAATGGTACGCGGACACGAGTTGTATCCAAAACATTTCTAAAATTTACAAAAATACCCTGCGCAATTTCACCTCTGAGATAAACTTTTTCTTTTCCTTCCTCAATTATTCCAATAGATGTTTCAAATAATAAATTAAACTTCCTGACCTCTGTCCAGTCTATCTTTCCGCATTTTGGACATTTAATTTTATTTTCTTTTATTATTTTAGTAAGTTCTTCAACAGGCAAACCCTCGACTTTGATATCTTTTACATTGTCCTCAATCAAGTGATCCGCACGTGTTCGGAAGCGACAATTTTTGCAATCAATTAGTGCGTCCGTAAATGAGGAGACATGACCGGAAGCTTCCCAGACTTTTGGATTTAAAAATATAGAAGCATCAATTCCCACCATATCGTCGCGTGAGAGAACAAATTTATTCCACCAGGAATCACGAATATTGTTTTTGAGCAAAGTTCCCATGGGGCCAAAATCCCAAGTATTGGCAAGACCGCCGTAGATTTCAGAAGACGGATACGCAAAACCGCGTCTTTTCGCAAGTGCTACAACTTTTTCAAACAATTCATTTGCCATATAGCAATTATATCAAAAAATTTGTTGCCTCTGGTGGATAGAAGAATTTTGAGGATCGCAAACTCTACGCATTTCAACTATTGTAAAATCTCCGAGTTGTAAGCCTTCACTTCCGGTTTGTCTTGCATCCATTAGAAGAGCCTGTAATCTTAAAAAAGCTTCAGGAGAACCCTTTAAAACCATTTTTATATGTCTTGGCTGGCTTTTGAGACTTCTTTCGGAATTTAATTGTTCGACCATATTTGGAAATTATATCAGGTTAAATTACAAAACAATATTAGCTTCTTGCTGTCAAAAAATACAAAGAGGTTATTTCTTCTGTTTTGGTTTTTTCTTTTCCTTTTTTTTGTGAGTGTGTCTTTCAGCCATATATTAACTCTAAATTATTCCAAAACTTTATGCAATATTTAATTTCCATTTCGTTGCCCTATTTGATGGATCTCATAAAAAACTCGATGGCATAGGAATAGCCGTATACTGTAAAACTGATTTTCTAACGATTTCCTTTTGCTCGATTGTGGGTTATGCAAAGCATTTGGCAATTCTCAATAGAAGTAGCACCACCTTTGCTCCAGGCTGCTACATGGTCGGCATCCATTTCGCCCAATTCCCAAATCTTAGTCTTGTTTGCATCATGACCAAGAGCGCATAGCGGACAATTTGATTCACCTTTATTTTTTGCAGCTTCTGTTTGCACCACATAAGCCGATCTCTTGGTTGCTTCGTCAAAAACACGTAAATCCAGTAATTGTGAGTCACCTAAACCACCGAGAATATATTCAAAAATACCTCTACGGTTTTTTACATAAGGATCAGCATAAAGTCTTTGCACTTCTTCCGATACTTTTTTAGGGTCATAATCCTTTTGATGATACTTCTCATAAAGTCGTCCCCATTCCAGTCCGCGCATTTCATTCTCGACATCTGTAAATATACTAGAGACCCAATCTATAACGATATTAAAATATTTTTTTAGTTCAATGATATTATCATCGTACCGGTGGCTACTCATATAACCTGCGATCTTTCCTTTACTCGCCCAGTCTAGTGCTCTTTCCAAAAAATCTTGTCTGTTGGCACTACCAGATATATACGCACTCCATTTCTGGATGTTAGCATTCTGGCTATTGCTAAATTCTTCTTTGCAGAGTGTTACAAACGGCCCAGAATATACAGCGTTTAACAACTCCTGATCATTAAGCGGAACACCGGCAATGTTTATGGTCTTAAACCACTCTTTTATCTGGCTTTCTGTCCCTTCACATTCATAAATTAGTAGTTTTGTTTCCAAAATCTTGGCTTGCTTATCTTTTGCCATGCCGCCAAAATATTGCTCCATCCCGTTTTCATCTTTGATGGCAAATTTGTCAGTTACAAAACGTCCGACACTAGTGATACGCTGTTGCCCATCCAAAACTTCCAAGTTGTTTTCAGAGACCTTATTAAAATAAATCAAGCCTATTGGGTAACCCTTGAGTAGCGATTCAATAACAGCAACCTCTCTTTTTCCACCGTCGGAGGCATAGATATAGTTACGTTGATACTCCGGCTGGATTGTGAGTTTACCAGATAAGCCAAACAAACCTTTACCCTCAAGTTCGTTATAGACGAACCCTTCGCAAATATCTTTGACAGTGATATCTGTTTTTAAAATTGTTTTCATATTATTTCTTTTTCTTGTTTACTAATTTCTTCAAATGCTTTAGCAACACTTGGGCTATTGGAAGTAAGCCTCTTTATCGAAAGGTCAGTAGCTTTGTTGTTTGCTAATCGTAAATTATTATCAGATCTCAATAGATTCTCCTTCACTTTATTTAATTGATCAATAGTTTTATCTATTTCTTCTATGGCTTGAGAAAATTGTTTTGAAGCTAAGCCGTAGTTTCTTGAAAATGCTTCTTTAAATGCATTCATACTGGCTTCAAAGTTTGATACATCAACATTTTGATTATTAAGTATATGAATTTCACGTCGAAGGTGTTGTGTTTTTATGTTTGCTTGACGTAAAAATCCAATAATCGTAATGAAATGTTGCGGACGTATAGAATACATAAGTCCATATTCATAAACGGGGACTATGTCATCGTAGTATTCATTATCTTTTTCAAGGAGACTTACCAAAACAGCATACTCGCATTTTTTTTCTCGTCGATCTTTATCTAATTCCTTAAAGAAATCTCTATTCTTTTTCTTAGTAGAGGTGGTGTCGTCCTCATTTTTCATCTCGAACATAACGGATAGAATTTCATTACCATCTTCATCTATCTCACGATAGATATAATCCCCTTTTGAGCCTGATTCTGAAACTATATTATCTTTACCGAACTTTGCATTAGGAAATGCGATATGACGAATGCGATTAAATTCATTTTCACAATGCATTTCAAGAGACTCACCAATCATTTTGGTACTCATTTTTGTACGCATTTCCCTGAGTGATAAAATAGAACTTTCAGCAGATTTGATTTGTTCTTTGTACTTTTCTTCGCTTAGTTCTTTTTCGTGTCTAATGTTACTTATCTCGATATCTTTCTCATTTAGCATTTCTTGATATTTTTTTTCTTTCTCTGTAAGCTCTTGGAGAGCTTTAAGTTTTACACTTGACTCTGTCCTGTCTGCAACACTTTCTAATTTAGAATTAAGGGTAGAAATCTCCTTATCTTTTTCGGATAAGTCTTCTTTTGCACGATAGGCATACTCTTTTTCTTTAAGCTCTAATTTTAATTTATTCTCGCGTTCAATAATCTCCTTCGCTTTTTGCAATTCAGAATTAAACTCATCACGTTTTATAGAATTAACTACATTTGAGATTGTTGTTTTATCGATGTCAGTTTCATGTACAGACTTTAGATCGATCATGTCACCTTTTGAGCCATCTTCTAATAAAACTAAGGTGTTTTCGTCTTGTATTGATACTTTAACTTTTTTCATATTATTTTTTTTTATGTTTTATAAAAATTCGTTTATAAACCGCTTGCACGGGATAACCAACATCGAAATATGTTCCTGCTCCGTAATTTTCTCTTTTGATGACACACCCCATAGTACCAGTATTTGATTTCATCCTTTCTCCATCTACAACCTTAACTTTATTTGTATATTTCTTTGTTGGTGGGGATTTTTCATAAGCATCACTACCTAAAATTTCAAACTGGTCAGGATTATATTTATCTAAAAAACTTATCGGCACTCCCATCAAGCCATCATAATCACTTGGTATAGCATCGGTAAATGGTACCTCTATAACATCGTAATTGTCATATCTATCATACGCTTTTTTTCCTTTAATTTCTTTGTGTTTGCTGTACTTTAAATTTTCTTCCATGGTCATAAGTGGCAATGGCTGATGACGACGTCCGTGGTCTAAGCTAGTAAACCAACATACACCAGGTACACGATTCACTTTTTCACCATTACGCTCACGCTCAAATTTATATGTCGCTGCATATATAAAACTCTCGGGGACTTTGAAATACATACCGGTATTAAAATTAGTTGCACCGAGCCACATCTTATTTTCCTTAATCTTTGGAAAAACCTCTTTGTAGGTAATAGCATTCATATTGCCGATAATAACGAACCTTTTGTTGTAATCAAAAAGTTGCTTGATATATTGACGAAACAGACTGAAAGGGGGATTTGTTACCATGATATCTGATTGTTTAAGTAGATTTATACATTCATCGCTGCGGAAGTCACCGTCGCCTACTAACGGCATCCATTCGTTGTTCTTGTTTTCCTTCAACTGCTTGGCGACATCCTTTAAGTTAAACTCACCGTCGCCGTCTATATCATGCACTTCGTTGATAATAAATTTATTGGCAGTTACCTTTGGACGACCCTTTGATTTTGTGAGAGATTTATCGTCACCAAACAACCTAAGTTGCGTGTTGGCTACTGGTGACGGCTTGTAGCTAGTTGTGAGAAGCTGTTTCAATCCAAGCTTGTTGAAATTAAGCACGAAATAGCGAAAAAAATTACTCTCAAACGGATCATCGCAGTTGCAATACACAACCTGGCCGCGGAATACATTGGGGTTATATTCCAGATATGCTTCGATCTCTTTCTGAATATCGACGTACTGGGTATAGAACTCGTCGTTTTTTGCCCTTTTTGCATTTGCAAGATTGCTGTTTGCCATATTTCGATTAAAGAAATGATACTACTTTTTGCTTGGCATTTCCATTTTCCTAGATCTAGGAGTTATTCTCTAGTTTTTAATAAGTGCGGGGGACTTGGGGATAAGGGTTTCTTTCGGTAACTATCAAGTTTATTCCTGCAAGCACTTCCAGTAGTTGCTCATTATTCATTTGTTGACAAGCCAAAATGATAGTGTTAATGGGAACCAAAGGTGCTACTTCTGCATTTCTCTGAGCCAAAAGATGAGTGGAAGTAACAAACTCTCCATGGATACCTGCTCCATTTGAAGCTATTTCCCCTCTAGGTCCTCCTTCAAGTGTCCTCATATCCTTATTATGCTCCAACTTTTGGAATAATCAATAGTTTGTTCATCTTTAATTTTGCTAGGGTTTGATATGGTTTTTGTCCATTGACAAAGGAAGGGATAAAAGATATAATGATACATACTTTAAATATGAAAGTATTTAAGGTAGGAATTCTAGCAATAGAGTTTCGGCAGGAAAACCCCGCAAGGGGTTTTTTTGTGCCTATTTTTTCCCTTTTTGAAGTTGCTGCCACAACCACAACCCCAGAAGTATTGCGTCAACAAAAATAACGATCCAGAAAAAAATGCCTAAAACTCCAAAGGTGCTCCACCCCTGACCCATCATATATTGGTAATTCCAGCCCATCATGTTTTTCTCACCTCCTTTTTAAACACAGTATAAATTCGTGAATGTTATAAACTCAATATAGTATAGCAAAGATTGATTTTTGAGAGGATTAGTTACCGGAAGGAACTTCTTGCCCTTGCTGGGCTTGCTGAATATATTTTTGAATATCCTGCTCGTTTACTTGAGGTGCTACATTGCCTTTGCCTGACGGTACTTGCAGTAATTTTGACATATCCTGGAAATTTATATTTGCCGGAGGAGTAAAAAGGCTATCCGAAACGACAGCCGGTTTACATGAGCTTTTATATTTTTCAATTTCATTTACAACTTCCTTGTCTTTTGTGATTTCATTTGCTTGATTATTTACCTCTTTTTGCGCTTCATCCGTTAGGGTCAGGGAAATTGCGCTTTTTGCATTCCAAAAATACATTTTCTTTTCTTTTACAATCGTAGAACCCGCTTCATCGGGATTTGAAGAAGTTACATCTGCCCTGACTGCCCCGTTTTTGATCCAGGACTTTACTTTCCTTCCGGTTTCATCAGTATAATCGCATTCAAGACTTATGGATTTTGAAAGCGCATCCTTAATTGAAGTAAAACTATTTGTTGCTGAATTTAGAGGATTGCCGCCTTTGTTGCTCATTACCATGTATCCACCGGCACCGACAAGAACCAAGGCTACGACAATAATTATTGGTAATAATTTTTTCATATCTAAATCTTTTTAAGCATACTCATTTTTTTCAATCGTGTCAATACCTATTCATCTAAAAAGAGTTCCAGAGTACCTGATCTGTTATCTCATGGTGAAATAAAATCTCGGAGCTTTTTACTTTTTTTCCCAATTCCTTCGGAGACCTGTCGGCTGCTGCCTCTTTAAATTTTAAATACTTCTCTTTATTATCCTCTCCCAAAATTTTGTCTATAAAATCGCTTGATTTACAAAGCTTAATTGCATCATAAATTGTTGACGGCAAGACTCTAACTCTCGGTCTTTTCCCCTCAGCTTTTGCCAGCTTCTTCCCTTCAAGACCCGTTCTTATAAGTGAGTAGAAAACAAGATAGGGATTTGAATCCGGAGCGACAGACCTTATTTCAATCCTTGCGCTCTTCTCATTTGCAACAGGAATTCTTATCATGGCTCCCCTATCAACCGCAGACACTTTTATTTGGTTTGGCGCCTCAAATTGAGGGTCAAGCCGCCTATAAGCATTCACGCTTGAGTTTAAAAGGATCGAAAGCTCAGGAGCGTGATTCAGGATTTTATTTAAGAAACCCCAAGCGAAGTCGGAAAGCCCATCTCTTCCTTTGCTTTCATAGAATAAGTTTTTTTTATTTTTGCCTATCGAAATATTTACATGCATTCCGCTTCCGTTGATTCCCGCCACAGGTTTTGGGAGAAATGAAGCAGTCATCCCCATGTTGTTTGCAACCTGCCTGCAAACCAGCTTGTAAAGTTGTGCCTGATCTGCTGCCCTTAAAGCATCCGAGTAGGAAAAATTCATTTCAAATTGTGACGGAGCAACTTCGGGATGATCTTTCT
>JAKAEH010000022.1 GCA_021825955.1 bacterium
CTCTATTCAACCAAAAAACGCATTGGAAAAAAATCTTGTGTTAAAAGAAAAATTACTTACAATACAAGGTAAAAAATTTGATCTTAGTAACTACGAAAGAATTTTTCTGCTTTCTTTCGGCAAGGGTTCTTTTGGTATTTCAAAAATTATAAAAGATATTTTGGGAACCAAATTAACAAAAGGTTTTTGTATTGATACCAACGGACAAGACTTTAAAAGAATAGAATTCATAAAAGGCTCCCATCCTCTTCCTTCAAGTGAAAACCTTGAGTTTACATCTAATGTTTTAGGGAAAATGCAAAACTTAACCGAAAAAGACTTGGTTTTAATTGTTATATGCGGAGGCGGCTCCGTAATGTTTGAAAAACCCCATAATATATCTTTGGAAAAACTTATTGAGGTCAATAAAGCCCTTCTTCATAGCGGTGCAACAATTTCTGAGATGAATGTAATAAGAAAACATTTATCTTCTGTTAAAGGCGGAGGCTTGGTAAAACACCTTTTTCCGGCAAAAATAGTTTCTCTTATATTCTCAGATGTCCCGGGAAACGACCTTTCGGTTATTGCCTCGGGTACAACAGTTTTGGATAAAACTACTCTTGACGATGCCTGGAAAATATATAATAAATATGAATTGGGGAATTTGGAACTTACGGAAAATGATTTTACTGAAACTCCAAAGGATGAGAACTTTTTCTCTACAGTTGAAAATATTTTAATGCTTAGTAACTTAACCGCTCTTAATGCAATGAAAAAAGCGGCTGAAAAACTTAAGATAAACTGTGAGATTTATTCCGACAAATTCCAGTCCGAAGCAGAACTGGCGGGAAAAGCTTTAATTGAAAATACTCCCAAAAACTCAATTCTTCTTATTGGAGGAGAAACTACGGTAAAAGTGGCAAATCCTAAAGGGAAAGGCGGAAGAAACCAGGAAGTGGTTCTTTCTTCTTTGTACCAAGTCGATGAGAATACGGTTATTGCCTCATTTGATTCGGACGGCTGGGATAATTCCCCGCTGGCCGGAGCAATCGGAGATTTTCATACTCTGGAAAAAGCCAAAAAACTGGGCATTAACCCGCATGAATATTTAAGTGAAAACAACAGCTTAATATTTTTCAAAAACGTCGGGGACGGAATAGTAACAGATAGACTTCCCTCCAATGTTTCTGATTTAATAATAATATACAAAAAATAATGGAAATAGCAGAGGTTTTTGAAGACAAATTAATAGATTTAAGTAAAAAAGCCAATACGGCAAGACAGCTTGTCATAGAAACGCTTTTGGAAGCAGGTTCCGGGCATAGTGCCGGACCTTTGGGGATGGCTGATATTTTTGTCTCTTTTTATTTCCATATTTTAAACCATGATCCCAAAAATCCCGAATGGGATGAAAGAGACAGGCTAATACTTTCAAACGGGCATATCTGCCCCATTAGATACGTTACTATGGCAATGAGCGGATACTTTCCCCAAGAAGAGCTAAAAACGTTGCGAAAAATCAACTCAAGGCTTCAGGGACACCCCCATAGAAACTCCCTCCCCGGGCTTGAAACAACCTCAGGGCCTTTGGGGGAGGGTCTTTCACAGGGAATTGGAATTGCTCTTTCCGGAAAACTTGATAAGAAAAATTACCATGTCTATGTATTGACTTCGGACGGAGAGCATCAGGAAGGAAATACATGGGAAGCTGCAATGTTTGCCGGAAAACATAAATTAAATAACTTAACTCAAATAATTGACAGAAATAATATCCAAATAGACGGATTTACAGAAAATGTCATGCCTTTGGAACCTTTAAAAGAAAAATACATAAGTTTTGGGTGGGAGGTTTTGGAAACCGACGGGAATAATATCAAGCAGTTTATTAATACAGTAAGACAGGCAAGAAGCACTTTTGAAAAACCGGTCTGCATTATTGCCCATACAATTCCCGGGATGGGAGTATCTTTTATGGAAAAAGATTTTACATGGCACGGGAAACCGCCGAATAAAGAAGAAGCGGAAAAAGCTTTAAAAGAACTGCGGACTTTACAGGGAAGAATACAAAGTGAATATGAATAAATTATGTTAAATAAAGCTTTAAAATTAAACGAAAAACTGTTTGACGAAAATAAAGAAGAAAGACCGACCAGGGACGGGTTTGGCCAAGCCCTGGTTGATTTGGGTGAAAAAGACCCAAACGTTATTGTTTTAACCGCTGACCTTTCGGAAAGTACTAGAACCGAAGATTTTCAAAAGAAATTCCCGGAAAGGTTTTTTGAAGTAGGAGTCGCAGAACAAAATATGGCGGCAATTGCAGCCGGACTTGCAACATCGGGTAAAACCGTTTTTATCTCCTCTTATGCGACTTTTTCCCCGGGTAAAAACTGGGAAACAGTAAGAACAACCATTGTCTACAATAACGCTAACGTTAAAATTGCAGGACACCACGCAGGTATTATGACAGGAGCAGACGGTGCGACACATCAGGCAACAGAAGACATTGCCATAACAAGGGTATGGCCCAATATATCTGTTTTTGTCCCCTGCGACGCGGTTGAGGCAAAAAAGGCAACGTTGGAAGCGACAAAAATCAAAGGTCCAGTATATCTTAGATACACAAGGGACAAAACTCCTGTTATTACAACCGAAGATACTCCTTTTAACCCAAATAAAATTGAAGTTTTCTGGATAACTGAAAATCCAAAAGTAACAATTTTTGTCTGCGGATATATGCTCTACTATGCATTACTGGCTGCTAAGAATTTAGAAGAAAAAGGGATTAATGTTTTGGTTGCAAATGTGGCTAACATTAAACCAACCGATGAAACGTCAATTATCAAACTTTCCCAAAAAACCGGAAAAGTTGTAACTGTTGAGGATCATCAGGTAACAGGCGGGTTGGGTGGAATGATTGCCGAGGTCTTGGCAAAAAATCATCCTACTCAAATGGAGTTTGTCGGACTTTTGGATACGTTTGCAGAGTCGGGAAATTGGAAAGACTTGATTAAAAAATACAAAATGGACGAAATTGCTATAGAAGAAGCAGTAAATAGAATATTAAAGCTAAATAATGGATAAGAATTTATTTGGGAAGTTAAAAAACAGCATACAGGGTGAGGTCAGTGAAGAAGAACAAACCCTGAAAGATTTCAGCCACGACGCAAGTATTTTCGAAGTAACTCCCCGTGTTGTTGTTTTCCCAAAAAATACAGACGATATTAAAAATCTTGTGGATTTCGTAAATACGAATAAGAAGGAGAATCCCCTTCTTTCTATAACAGCAAGAACTGCGGGGACAGATATGGGAGGCGGTTCTTTAAATGACTCCATAATTGTGTCTTTTATGAAACATTTCAATAATATTTTGGGGGTTGAAGGAAATGTTATAACCTCCGAGCCAGGTGTTTATTACAGGGATTTTGAAAAATATACTTTACAAAATGGCCTCATATTCCCCCCTTATCCTGCATCCAGAGAACTTTGTGCAATAGGTGGAATAATAAACAATAATTCAGGAGGTGAAAAATCATTCGAATACGGAAAAACGGAAAACTTTGTAAAAAAGCTTAAAATGGTTCTGTCTGACGGAAATGAATATACATTTGAAGCGTTAAATGAAAAAAAGTTACAGGAAAAACTTCTTTTGGAAACCTTTGAGGGAAAAATCTATAGAGAAATGTATACGCTTATCACAAAATACTATGATGAAATAAAACAAGCAAAACCTAAGGTTTCTAAAAATTCCGCTGGGTATTTTTTATGGAACGTTTATGACAAAGAAACTAAAACGTTTGATTTAACAAAACTTTTTGTGGGGGCACAAGGAACTTTGGGGCTGATGACCAAAGTAAGCCTTGAACTTATGCCTGTTAAAAAACATTCGGAAATGCTTGTCGTATTCTTAGAACAAGAAGACATGGCAAACTTAGGACACATCATAAATGCTATTCTTCCCCTTAAACCTGAAAGCATTGAAACTTACGATGACAATACTTTAAAACTTGCGGTTAAATATTTTTCAGATTTTGCAAAAAAACTCGGAGCAAAAAACATTATTTCAACAGTTTTTCATTTCATTCCGGAATTTCTTATGGTCCTAAGGCGTGGGGTCCCAAAACTTATTTTACAAATTGAATTTACCGGAAATAATTTTGACGATTTAATAGATAAGATAAATAATTTAAAAACAGCTCTTAAACCCTTTAATTTGAACATGAGGGTTGCAGGAAACGAAATGCAGTCTAAAAAATACTGGTTAATAAGAAGGGAGAGCTTTAATTTATTAAGGGAAAAGATAAAAGATAAACATACTGTTCCGTTTATTGATGATTTTGTTGTAAATCCCGAATATCTTCCAAAGTTTTTGCCAAAATTAAATAAAATTTTGGAGAAATACCCAACACTTGTTTATACGATCGCAGGACATATGGGAGACGGAAACTTCCATATAATCCCCTTAATGGACATCCGTGATGAAAAACAGCGGGAAATAATTCCTGTTTTAAGTAAAGAGGTTTATGATTTGGTATTTGAATATTATGGCTCTACAACGGGAGAACATAACGACGGTTTAGTAAGAAGCCCGTACTTAAAACAAATGTACGGAGAAAAAATTTATGCACTTTTTGAAAAAACAAAAGAAATTTTTGACCCGAATAACATCTTTAACCCAAGAAAAAAAGTAAACTCAAGTATGGATTACTTCATAAAGCACATAAGGCTTAGGTGGTAGTCTCAAATTCAAAATCTTTAATGTCATAGACTACGTTTTTCCTTTCAACTACAATTCTCCAGTTTCTTTCTTTGGCATAATTTGCAAGGATAAAATCAGGGTTAAATGCAATCGGGTTTCCGACAAGTTCTAAAAATGAAACATCAATCTCAGAATCCCCGACTCCGACTGCTTTTTTTAAATCAAATTCCTTGTGGTCTTTTACAAAGCTATTTAAAATCTCATGTTTATTCCATGCGGTATCATTAACAATCTTTCCTGTAAATTTTCCCTTTATTACTTCGTATCTTGCTCCGTAATATTTATCAAATTCAAGTGCTTTTGCAAATTCAGAAACCATAATCTCTGGCGCACCAGAAATTGCCAATAAATAATAATCTTCTTTCTTTAGTTTTTTTATAAGTTCACGAGTAAAAACATAAACTTTGTTTTTTTGGTAACCTATTATTTCTTTGGCTGCTTTTCTTATAATATTTTCCTCAATTCCTTTTATGTACTTTACATATACTTCAATAACTTTAGAGATGTAATTATTGTAGCTTCCCTGCCTATTTACCCATGCAACATAATCTTCTTCTATTTCTTTATTTAATCCTTTTGGAAACACTTTTTTTTCAACCAGTAAGTTAACAAGCTCTATAACAAGACTTGAACGAAAAATTGTTCCGTCGATGTCAAATACCGCTAGGTTATTTTTCATGGCCTTATTTTAACACAAACTATTTTGAGGAAATGAATATATTATAAAAATCCTGGAATTTTTGGCTTACTTCTTCTATTACTTCTGCTTTGCTAATTTCCCCTTTATAAAACTTTACTATTGAATCCCAAAAAATTGTCCTTCCTACGGCAAAGCCTATAACCCCGTTGACTTTGGAACCTACTTTTAACCATTCTTCAACCTTTTCCTCTTTTGCCCCTCTTCCTAAGATCACAACACCAACATCTTTTCTTTCTCCCGATTTAACTTCCTTAATAACCCCTGAGTAATCGTTAGCACTGTCCATTCCTTCAAGTTTCCAGATGTCCGGCTCAATTCCTTTAGATTGAAGAGTTTTAACTACTTCTGCTGTTAATTCAGGCCTTAATCTAACATCATATTCATCTCTTTTTCCTCCTACTCTTTTAAGTTGTTCTTTAGTTGGCAAAACCAACACTTCAAGTAGGAATTTATAATAATTTTTATGCGAGTAGTCGCTGATAATTTTTAAACTTTCTTGTTGGCTTTTTTTTACTTCTTCACTATCTTTGGGATTATATTTAATCAAAACCTTTGTAAATTGCGGTTTAAACTTTTCTATATGTTCTTCAAAGTTTTTATATCTAAATTCAAACTTTTCCTCTCCGCTTTTCTCAATTGTTAAAATCGTTATAAAGCCGTTATGTCTTGCGTCCAGCATTACTTCTTCTCCAAATTCTTCATCACACAAAATTGCAGCGTTCTCTTTTGGGATTTTTTCTTCTACAGCTTTTTTAAAGCCTTTATAAATAAGCATTTTAAACTCCCTTATAAATTCTCTTTGCTCTTCGGATAAATCATTTATTCCATTTTTATCAAACACTTCTTTTGCAAAAGTGGCGCGGTGATCAAATGCTAAGATATATAGAGGTTTTTCGTATCCAAGATTAGATAAATTCATATATTTCAAGTTTGACTGCAATTTTTATTTTTGTCAACGAGGCTTATTTGTTTACGATAATATCCAAAACAAAGGGCTTGAGAAAATATTTTCCGTTTGTAATGGAAAAGCTTTTTTCAGCATTAAAATCTAAGATTATGTTTGTATTTTTATTTTTTTCTATTGTAAAATCTTTAGTTACTCTCACGACTGAATCTTTTTCATCAATCGTAAGTTTTTCTGTTTTTCCGTTTTCTAATACCAAAACAGCGTTTTCTATATATAGTCTTATTTGGTTATATTTTCCAAAAGAAAGATTGGTGAAAGATAAATTAACCAAACCCCCTCCTGAAAGCTGGACTAAATCAACGCTTATTGGAAGCGGTATATCCAAAGTTTCCCATTTGTTAATGTTTTTACCTGAGGACTCTAAGAATACTTCTATTTTTTTTACTTTTATAACAAAATTCTTTATCGAAGATTTCTTAGTGTTACTTATGGAAAAGGTCAATGAACCCAGGTTTTCTTTTTTTAATGAGTTTGAATAGTTTCCCGTTGATTTGTCAGGCCCTACGGAATTATCCGGGACTAATAAAGGAGCTTTATTTAAATTTACGCTGCCCGAAGCGTTTTGTTTTGTCTGCGTTTGTCCCCTAGTTAGAAGTATGACAATTACAAAACCTATAAGAAGAATTATTAATGTAAAAAGTCCTGCTTTTCTAAATCCCATAAACAATAATAATCTATACAATGATTATGCAGAAATGTCAACCTTGTTTTAGGCAGGTTGAGGATTATTAGAAGTAATAGGCTTAATATATGCTTATTCCAAACATCGATGAAACGAGTAACATTGAGACTATTAAAACAAATACCAAGAATAAAAGAAAAGTTAAGGAATTATATCTAATTCCATATGTTTCTGTTCTATATATATGCCTTTTACCTTTCGAAGAAGACTTTGCTGCTTTCCTTCTTTTTGCCATTTATTAATCACCTCCTCTAAATTATTATGCTCATAAGTAAAGGTATCTTGTCAATGCCTTTTTTACCAAACACGTTCCCTTGTTTAATTAGCTGAAATATCCTATAATACATGGTCGTGAAAGAAAGAGATCAAGGAAGAGAACCCAATTTAAGAGAAAACACATTAATTCTTTGGCAAAGCCTCGAAGAAGTTGAAGATTTATATTTAAAAGACTTCCCTAAGGCTACCCCATTGGTTTTTTCCTTTGGCAAAGTTAAGGTTTCTATAAATTTTACTTGCTACGAAGATTGTAGGGATTATGGCATTGGTGCTATGTCGATTAGCACACAAGAAACAGATTATAGTGAATTTAGAAAAGATATTGTAATAAGAAAAACAAACACTGGCCCCGTACGAAGCACTGTAAAAGAATATGATCTTGATCCTGCAGCCAATTTTCTTCCAGATGATAAAAAATATCCTTTTATAATGCCTGATTTATCTCAACCAATTGATTATTATGAAGAGGTATTAGACAATGCAAAAAAACCCAATGTTCAATACAGAAGACTTGAACATAAAGACATAGACGAAGCTCTTAACTATCTAAACGGAATAAGCATGTTGTTAATTCATATTGATCACTAACATCACAAAAAGACTTAAACACAAAAACAACCCACCTAACCCAGATGGGTTGTTTAAAAACAAACTTTTTTGTTTTAGTTTCTTTTACCTGCGTGTTCGTTACTTACAACGTAACTTACGCAATCCCCCTGATTCTTGAAAGTTGGATTGTTAAATGTCATCCATCCATCTTTCTTACACTGATCTTTATTAGTTGGCGGCCCAACTAATACGCTGAGTTGGCTGTTATCAATGGCAAGAAACGAAAATTCGTTTTGAGGAAACCAACCGTAGCGATTGCCGCCGACTGTCGTACCGATAATATCGGTTGGATCAGACAAGGTCCACGTATGCAATACGCCTCCACCCGAGTCAAGAACGCTCAAATCAACCGCTAATACTCCGCTGCCGTTGTCTCGGAAGCTATGTTGGAATGTGTACCAACCCGAGCTCGTTACCGCGAAGGGATCTCTGCCGGGATTTTTCGGGTAAGAACTGCCCCGTCCAGCGTTGTTACTAGCCGTGAAGATGAAGCGGGGTCCACTGCCGGTAGAATCAGTATCATTATAGTATCCGCCGTTAAAAACAAAATCACGTGTTCTGGCAGACCACATCGGTAAGACTTTAAAGAAAGTTTCTTGAGCATACTCCAAAGGAGTTTTGTAATCAAGAGTCTCATGGGGCCTAAAGGAATTGTATTTAATAA
>JAKAEH010000023.1 GCA_021825955.1 bacterium
TCCTTCTTATAAAACGCCTGTCAGATTTGGTTTTAGGAAAATCTTGAGGAGGGTTTTCCAATAGACTGTTTATCATATCTGCGCTTCTTTTTGTAAAATCATCTTTTCTGCCTTGAGAAGTGGTTGCTTTTTTCATGCGCGGCGGTTCAAAAACAATACTTTCTTCTACGCCTAATTCAAACACGGGGTTTGAGGGAGAAAATGCAGGGGAGGGTTCTATGATTTGATGTGTTAATAATTCATTATCAGCTCTTTTAGCCGCTTCGTCATATCTTCTATGTCTTAACACCGATCTATTAAACCCTCCCGGTTTATATGTCTTTCTTCTTTCTGCTCTTCTTAATCTTTCCATAATTAAATTATAATTTATTTTTGTCAAAAAATCTCAATAAGACCCACTAATTATTCATCGGACAAAATAGCCGCCTGGGACCTTGGAATAATCCTGAAATTTCTTTTTTCTCTTTTTGTATCGCTTGCAAGGCCATTGTCATATTTTCTTAAAGTCCATACTTCGGAAATGGGAACAGCTCTACTTATTTCCGGCATTAAATACTGATCCATTGTTAAAACAATATCTGACCCTTCCCCTGTTGGATTAAGATTATAATAAGACTGTAAAGCATCTAACTGTTCAGATTCTTTATTTCTATTTGTTTTTATAAATTCGGAGAGAAACAGCGTCTCGGGTTCGGGGCTTTTTCTAATTCTTTGGGCAAATACATTTCCTACAATATCGTCTTTAAATATTTCTAATAATAAATTAAAAAGCGTTGAAGCTTCAACCGTCAGGAATTTCGGTCTTCTTGCAAGAATTAATGTTTGAGGATCACCATAAACATAGTCTCCCGCATATAGAATTGCCCTGCGTTTTGTTCCTTGATAAACATCCTGGTATCCTTCTTCACATCTTACAATTAGGCCGTCAACAAGTTCGTTTATTCGGTTTACCTGTTCTAAATTTAAATAATTTGGACTATATCTTTCACTTTCCATAATTTTATGGCAGGGGGAATTTTGAAGTTAATTCTTTCACGTTTCCGGAAATCAAATTAAGTTTTTTATTTCTTATAATTTCCTTTTTAAATTTAATCCAAAACCTCTTTCTTTCTTCTTTGCCTTGCGGCAATTGGTAGTTTGTTACCACATTTATGGCTTCATTTATCCATTTGGCAACTTGTATCATCTCTTTTTCTTTTAATCCTCTTGTTGTTATCGCAGGTGTTCCAAGTCTTATTCCCGAAGGATAAAATGGAGGCATTTTATCATTAGGAACAGAGTTTTTATTTACAACTATTCCCGCTTTCTCCAGGGCAAAAGCCGCAATAGCCCCGTTTACATTCTTATTGGACAAATCTATTAAAAGAAGATGGTTATCAGTACCTCCTGAGACAATATTGAATCCGTACTTTTTCAGTTCTTCCGAGAGTTTCTTGGCATTTTTTACAATTTGTCCTGCGTAGGTTCTGAAAGAAGGTTTTAACGCCTCTTTCAACGAAACGGCAATTGCAGCGGTCTGGTTATCATGAGGACCTCCCTGAAGACCGGGAAATACGGCCTTGTCTATTTTTTGAGGTAAATCCGGGTCTTTTATAAGGCCTTTTTGGGTTACCATGAGTATTGCCCCTCTTGGGCCTCTTAGGGTTTTGTGGGTTGTTGTCATAATAATGTCTACGTATTCTACCGGGCTTGGATGTACACCCGAAGCAACCAGACCTCCGATGTGAGAAATGTCTGCCAAAAGATATGCTCCCACTTTTTGGGCAATTTGGGAAAATCTTTTAAAATCTATAATTCTTGAATATGCTGTAAAACCGCAGATTATAAGCTTTGGTTTTTCTTTTAAAGCAAGCTTTTCAATTTGGTCGTAATCCAAAAAACCGTCTTTTCCCAAAGTATATGGAACTACCTTAAAGTATTTACCGGAAAAGGAAACCTGTGAGCCGTGGGTTAAGTGCCCGCCAAAAGCCAAAGAAAGGCCCATTATCTTGTCTTTTAGAGGCTCCAAAAGCGCCAGAAACACCGCTGAATTCGCAGGAGAACCGGAATAGGGCTGGACGTTTACATATGGAACGTTAAAAAGCTTTTTTGCCCTTTCTTCTGCTAAAATTTCTACTTCGTCAATAACCTGGTTTCCCTGATAATATCTTTTTTTAGGATAGCCTTCCGAGTACTTATCTACCAAAATTGTTCCTAAAGCTTCCATTACTGCTTTTGAAGTGTAGTTTTCAGAAGGAATCATTTCCAAAACTTCCTTTTGCCGTTTCTCTTCTTTTTGTATTAATTTATAAACTTGCGGGTCTTTTTGTTTTAACATGTTCCTATTCTACTGTGCAAAGTTAAACTTGGCAATAGTTGATATTTTTGAGGCTAATTTGTGGAGTTTTAGGCTTCAAATAATTCTCTTTGTATTCTTTCTTTATTTGCCGCATAATACTGCCCGTAATGTTTTTCCATTTCAGTTCTACTATAGTTTTGCCTTGTGTTAAAAGCCGCCTCATCCCTACTTTGTCCCATGTCTATATAGTCAAAAAAAGCTGCTACTGAACCTGAAATTTCCTGCTGTATAAAATCTAAGGGAAAAGAATAAATGGAAGAAGCTTCATATCTTCTTGAAGTACCGGTTTCATCCTGCTGCATTGCTTCATGCAAAACCAGCGGATAATTTCTAAAATTAGCTATGGTACTTTTAATAATTGGATAAATACCCGGTTCAATGAGAATGCTAAGTTTTAAAGGATGTTCTCTTTCTTCAAAACTAACACCTCTTGCCGCTTTATTAATTTTTATTGGTTCTTTTTCTGACATAAGAGGCTTATTCTAGCAAAAATTGGTGCAATATTCAATTCAGGTGTTATTTCATTTTTCAAACTCAAGAAAGTTGTATTTTATTCCGTTTTCCTCTCCTGCCCCGATAAATGTTTCTTTTGTAAAAAATGAGTAGTCCGGAAAAAAAGTATCGCATTCAAAATCACCTTTTACCAGGGTCAGAAAAAGTTTATCAGCTCTTAAAATTGCCTGTTTAAAGATTTCTCCGCCCCCTATTATAAAGGTATTTCCCTTTGCTTTTTCCAAAGCTTCATCCAAGGAATTACAAACGACAATATCTTCAGCTTGGAAATTTGGATTATTTGTAATAACAATATTGATTCTTTTGGGAAGCGGTTTTCCTATACTTTCAAAAGTCTTTCTTCCCATAATTACTGTATGTCCTGTTGTAATTTCTTTGAAGCGTTTTAAATCTTCGGGAAGATACCATGGAAGTTTTCCATTTTTTCCAATCCCCCTTTTTTCATCTAATGCCGCAATAATGTTTATCATTTTATGGTATCTAATCCGTCATTAACAATCTTAATAACACTTGGCATAAGCATTCTTCGTCTTCTTGCCAAAGTATCTATTCTTGCCCATATTGGCCTTGCCTCCCAGGGTTTACTCTTATCTGTTTTTTGCAGTTCTCCTTGATAAATTGTAGCAACAAAAACATCAATAGAGTATTTTTTAGGACCTGTTTCTCTTGAATTAACTCCTAAATAAGGAGATGAGGATAATTTTATTAAGTTATCTATACTTGTTACAAGACCTGTTTCTTCATAAAACTCTCTTATTGCAGCCTGTTCCTGGGTTTCATCGCCTTTTGGCCTTCCTGCGGGAACCCCTAGGGTTCCTTCTTTTCTTTGTGCTTTTGGACCGTGTTGTACCAAGAGAACTTTTTCCCTTTCTTGATCAAAAACCACAATTCCGACAGGACGTCTTGGCTCCGGACTTGTAAATTCAACTTCTCTTAATGCCATAATTTTATTGCTTAAAAGCCGTAAAGAATTATACTCCTAAGTGAAATAATCTTCAAACTATACTGCAACAGGAGCTTTTATTGAAGGGTATGGATCGTAGTCGGTAAGCTTAAAATCTTCAAACTTAAACTTGTTTATATCTTTAACCTTAGAATTAATAACTATCTTGGGAAGTTTTTTGGGCTTTCTTTTCAGTTGTTCTTTTACTTGTTTTATATGGTTTGAATATATATGAACATCGCCGAAAGTATGGACAAATTCGCCTGGTTTAAGCCCTGTAACTTGAGCTATCATCATAAGAAGCAGTGCATAAGATGCAATATTAAACGGAACCCCCAAAAATGAATCCGCACTTCGTTGATACAGTTGAACTGACAGTTTTCCCTCATTTACATAAAACTGGAAAAGCGTATGACAGGGAGGAAGTCCTTCCCTTCTAACAATATCGTCAAGCTCTCCTGGGTTCCACGCGGTTACAATAAGTCTTCTTGAATACGGTGTTTTCTTAATATCCCCAATCAGCTGTTTGATTTGGTCTACTTCGCCTTTTCCCTGCCTTTTCCAATGTCTCCACTGAACACCATATACAGGTCCCAAATCTGCCCATTTTTTGGCAAATGCTTTATCTTTTTTTACTTTTTCAACATATTCTTCCTGGGTTAATATTTTCTTTCCCTTGTTTTTTTGTCTGTAATACTTATATGGCCACTCATCCCAAATATGAACTCCGTTATCAATCAAATATTTTATATTCGATTCCCCTTTTAAAAACCACAAAAGTTCATAAATTATACCTTTTATAAACATTTTTTTTGTAGTTAGAAGAGGAAAACCCTCACTTAAATCATAACGAAGTTGCCTTCCAAATAAAGATTTTGTGCCTGTTTTTGTCCTATCATCTTTATATTTACCGTTTTTAAGTATATCTTTTAAAAGATTAAGGTATTGTTGCTCTGCTCCTAGTTTATTTACCATGTTTTTTAATTATTAACTATTGCTGCTTTAATATCGATATAAAAATTTTCAATTTATTTATGTCCGGTAGTGCCGAATCCTCCTCTTGATTTTTTTGACATTTTTTTAACTTCTGTAAATTTGGCAATAGCTAATTTTAAAAATATTCCCTGACAAATTCTTTCCCCTTTTTCTACTAATACTTTTTTCTTGGTTATATTCAATACAGAGAGCTTTAATTCGTCTTCTTCCCCGTTGTAATCTTGATCAATTACTCCAACGGAATTTGCAACAATTAACCCCTTTTTACCTGGAACTGAGCTTCTGGAAAACAAAAATAAACCATATCCTTTTGGAACTTTTACCACCAAATTAAGAGGAATTAGCTTTACTTCAAACGGCAAAACTTGGGTTTCTTCTCTTACCGTTAAATCAAAACCAACAGAACCTTTTGTTTTGTATTCCGGCATTTCTAATGTTTTATCAATTCTTTTTAGTTTAATCTTCATATTTTAAGAACCTTAATAATTTCTTCGTGTATTTCCTGCACAGATCTTAATTTTCCATTTCTAATACAATCTATTTTTATCCAGTGCGGGAATCTTTTTACCAGTTCAAGGTATGCTTCCTCTGAATTTTTAATGTATGTCTCGTCCGCTTCAACCATATCCTTATTTTTTTTGTTAGAATAATCCCTTTTACCTCTTTGGGCAATTAATTTAAGTGAATATTTATATGGAAGGTGCAAAAAAATGACTTTATCTTCTTTGGGAAGTTTATTAATTTTATATTCAAATTCCATGTCCCAATCAACATATTTCTTTCTTTCTTTTTTGGGCAGCCTTCCCGATTGATGAGCCATATTTGAGGTTACATACCTATTGCAGATTACATAATATCCCTGTTTAAGCCATTGTCTTATATTGCCTCCTGCGCTTGCCCTGTCCAAAGCATAAGGAAAGGTCAAAAGGTATGGGTTTGCATGTTCTAATTTTCCGTGTTCCCTTCTTAAAAAGGCTGCAAGGAATTTTCCGAAGAAAGAATCATAATATCTTGGGAAATCTAAAGTTTTAAAAGGAATTTTCTTGTTATTTAAGTATTGAATCAAAAGCTTAACCTGTGTTGTTTTTCCTGATCCGTCATTTCCTTCCATTATGATTAATTTACCTTTATGTTTCATTTTCTTCTTTGCCATTATAAACAAGAACAAATGTCAGGCGCAATAGCTATTTTTATGGTAAATAGCAAGATTCCGAAAATATGAATATTGAAAAAGTAGGAACTATTGGGCATAACTTTTCGCAGGAAAACTTACGCTATTCATTCAGAGAAAGAGTCTTTGATCCAGCCCTAAATAGACCGCATTTACCAACCATTCCTGCCGGTTTTCTCTTTCCAAAAGGAATAATTAAAATTACAGTCGGAAATATTACTTTATCAACCGATCCTAAGGTTTCCGAGTTTTTAAAGACGTAAAAGATCCAAAAAACAAAGAAGAACTGGATAGATTTTTTGGAAGAAAGATTGCAGAATTACTTTCTCCAAACCAACAAGGGGTTTACTCTTAATAAACTACTTTTCTTTTGAAAGTTTGGACTCGTCCGGTCCTTTTTGTCCGACATACTTTGCAGATTTTTTCTTATAATACGGCACATCTGCTGGAGAAGAAAGTTGTTCAAAAGATATAGAACAGATTCTCATATCGGTATAAAGTGCAACGGGCATTTTACCCATATTTGCAAGCTCCAAAGTTATATGACCCCTGAATCCGCATTCTATATTTGCCGCAGTTGAATGGATTACAACTCCAAGTCTTCCGATACTGGACCTTCCTTCCAGTCTTCCTGTTAAGTCATCTGGAACTTCTATATACTCTACTGTTGATGCCAAAACAAAATCTCCGGGTTGGATTATGAAAGGCTCTTTATTTTTTATTCTTATTTCCCTTGTTACTTCGTCTGAAATGCTTTTTTTAAAAGGGTCTATATATGGATGGCGGCTATGCTCAAAAACCCTGAAGATGTTTCCAAGACGAAGATCAATAGAACAAGAACCAAGTTGGGTTTTCAAGTCTATAGCGGGTTTTATTTTTATTTTTCCCTTTTTTAAGGCTATTTTTAAATCTTTATCGGACAAAACCATAATAAATCTTTGGTAAGTTTAACATCAAAAAAACTCTTTTTAAAGAGGCAGTTAAAGATTTTTTACTAACCATTTATTGTTTTCTTTTACTACAAAAACAGGCTTTACTTCCAAACCTTGCACAATAGAGCAAATAATTTTTGCACCAGCTAATACATTTTCCTTGTGAAGATTATCTTCAACAGGATTTCCCGCACAATCCCGATGACCATGAACAACTATTCCTTTACTGTGATGTTTTTCTACGGAAATTAATACTTTTTTCTTTATACCCTCTAATAGCTCTAAAGAAGGGTTATTAGTCAAAAGCCCTACTAAACCGGCCTCAGTTATGGTATCCGGGTATAAAGCTTGGTATCTTTTTTGTCCATACTTTGCAATAGCTTCTTGTACTCGTCCATCCATGCAACCTATACTTGTAAAAAATGTTTCGTTTAAATCTGACACAAAAATAAATATACAGTAAGAAAATAATGTTTTCAAGGATTGAAATTTTAAAGCTAAATTGATATAATATAGGACTATGCAAGAACAAGAAAAAAGACAACTTGGCGTTACAGCCGGTAGAGAAACATACATAAATTTTGAAAGAGTTTCTACAGAAACTCTTCTTGCCGACAATCAATCTATTGAGGCATATAAGAAAAGAGCCGAATGGGAACAAAACAGGGCCAGAAGAGAACTCACTCTTTTGGATACGTGTTCTGACTCAAGAATTGTAACTCCAAATCCAACACAAAGTGTTGTAATAAGATCAATCGCCGCAGGAAGAGACCTTGAACCCTTTAGTCCCCTTTTAAACCATCCTAGCGTTAAAGATATTCATATCCTGGGACATCATGCGGGAACAGAAGCCCTGGAAGGAGAACCACCAAAAGGATGCGGAGGATTAGCAGTTAGGGAAAAACAACTTAACGGAAAACCTCCTATGTCTGGTGTTGAGAGGTGGGTCTCAAAATATGTGTGTCATTCTGACAGTCTTTTGGTTGCATTGGATAAAACAAGAGACGCTTTAAGATATACGGACAAAGACATTCTTCTTTCAACACAAGACCACTTAGATCATACGGTTTATCCAATGAGACTTATGAGAAACACTGATTTAGGATTAGAGAACTATGACCCGGCAAATGTATATAGGAACGGAATCCCTGTTTTACCGTCCGAACAAATTGATAATTCCCCTTTTGGGCAATATATAAAAAATTACTACGAAAACCAATTTCCCGATCTGTATTTTTTTTCTGAACACAGCCGAAAAACTCAGGAAGTACAAAACCCACACTTGCTTTTAGTTACAACAAACATCAGACCACCCGAAGTTTGCTTACCTAATACAACAAGAAAGCCAAATTCTGTTTTTGTTGAAACACTTGCAAGGTTAAAAAATAGACAAATGGGAGATAGGGTTGAGATAAGAAAAAAAGATATTGAAGAGATTATTGATCAGGCACAATATCCGATATCTAATTTTCCAGATCTTTCTGCTGTTTATATCGAAACAGGAGATTTAGAACAATCAAGAAGAGTTGC